>JAJXTX010000089.1:2330-9695 GCA_021783385.1 Pseudomonadota bacterium | reverse complement strand
CCATGCCAGCGCGAGCCAGCACGGCAGCGCGAACAGCAGCCAGGGCTGGTTCTGCTGCACGGTACCGGGCAGCAGGTGCAGCAGCACGGCAACCAGCGCAGCCAGCAGCTGCAGCAGGATCACGCCATTGGCGAAACGCGACGGCATCACGCCGCGGTGCGCACGCCACAGCGTGGGCAGCAGCGCAAACGCCAGCGGATTGAACAGCAGCAGGTTGGCATTGGCCCAGGCGGCGTGGTGGCTGGTGAGCGTCCACAGCACCAGCAGCAGGATGCCGACGAGGCCGGCCGCGAACAGGTACAGCGTGCCCAGCGCGATGAAGCCCGGTCGCCACGTGCGCCACGTCAGCACGATCAGCGCCGCCAGCAGCAGGCCGGCCAGCGCGAGCGGCGGACGCAGGTCGGGTGCCGTGGCAGGCGGCACCTCCAGCCGGTTCGGCGAGACCAGTCGCTCGCTGCGCACCAGCGGTTGCAGCCCGCCGTGGCCGTTGTCGACGCGCACCTCGCGCAGCTGCGCCTGCAGCACCATCGGCAGGAAGCTTTCCTGCCACGCGTTGAGCGGCTGGTCGGCATACGGCCCCAGGCCAAGGTCCAGCACCAGCATCAGCCACGGCTGCGCGCTCATCAGGCGTACCGTCTGCTGGCGGTAGGTCATGCCGCCGGCGCGCGCGCCGAGCTGCGTTTTCAGCACGCCGCCGAGCGCCTGGTTGAGCGCATCGCGTACGCGCGTGGTGCAGTTGTCGACGTAGTAGTCGTAGCGGTAGCCGGCATTTTCCGGGCGCAGGTTCCACAGCAGGAAATCACGCAGCGCGGCGGCCTGATCGGCGCTCAGCGCCAGCGACTGGCGCGTCACCGAGCGGCCGCTGTCGATGAAGTCGCTCTCGTCGAGCGCACTCGGCGCTGCGTCCATCAGATAGTGCATGCGCCCGCGCGCGAAGTTGAGAAAGAAGTTCTTCTCGTTGAAGTCGAATACGCCGTAGTTGAAGTTGATCGCCTCGCCCGAGACGGTGTCGCGCAGTTCGATCGCGTCGTGGCCGAAGCGCTCCCAGTAGGTTTCGCCGGGGCCGTAGGTGATCAGCGAGACGCGCAGGTTGGCACCGGGCGCGTTGGCGATGCCGGCGTGCGCTGGGTCGACCGCGACCAGCATCAGCGCGACCAGCAGGATGAGTTTGCGAAAAATCAGGTTCATGCGGCCAAATCGTGTAGGAGCGCACCCTGTGCGCGATGGATGTTGCGACAAAACCAATCGCGCACAGGGCGCGCTCCTACGGGGCTTGCCGCATGACGCGGAACTGCTGCACGCGGCGGTCGTCGGCGGCGGTGACGCGGAACAGGTAGCCGCCGATGGCGACCTCCTCGCCGACTTCCGGCAGGTGGCCGAATTCGGAGGTGACCATGCCGCCGATGGTGTCGTATTCCTCGTCGGAAAACGCGACGCCGGCGTGCTCGTTGAAGTCGGCGATCGGCATCAGCCCACTCACCAGCCAGTCGCCGTCGGGCTGCTCGTGCATCAGCTGCGGTTCTTCCTCGTCGTCGTGCTCGTCGTCGATCTCGCCGACGATCTGCTCCAGCACGTCTTCGATCGTGATCAGGCCGGCCACGCCGCCGTATTCGTCCACCACCAGCGCCATGTGATTGCGGCTGAGGCGGAACTCCGCCAGCAGCACGTTCAGACGCATCGATTCGGGAATCAGCACCGCCGGACGCAGGATCGCGCGGATGTCGAAATGCTCGGCAGCGCCGAAGAATTTCAGCAGGTCCTTGGCCAGCAGGATGCCGAGGATCTCGTCCTTGTCCTCGCCGTGCACCGGGAAGCGCGAATGGCCGGAGGCCACCACCGCGGCGAGGATGTCCGGCAGCGGTGCCGCGGCGGCCAGCATCACGATCTGCACGCGCGGCACCATCACGTCGTCGACGCTGAGCTCGGTGACCTTGATCGCGCCCTCGACCATGGTGAGGGTATCGACGGAGAGCAGGCCGTTGGTCTGCGCGGCGCGGAGCTCCTCAAGCAATTCGTTGCGGTTGCGCGGCTCGCCGGAAAACATGTGGCCCAGCCGATCCCACCAGGTGCGGTGCGCCGGGCCGCTGGTACTGCCAGGGTCGTCGTTCATCTATCGCAGGGATATGCCCGCAAGCGGGCGGTGGCCAAGTTTAGCGGAAAATACGTGACGGTTCCGGGCAGCGGCGCGGTGTCGCGGAAGCTGAAGTCGTTGCTACACATACGGGTCGGCGATGCCGAGGCTGGCGAGGATGCGGGTTTCCAGCGCTTCCATGGCATCGGCGTCGCGGTGGTCGATGTGGTCGTAGCCGAGCAGGTGCAGCACGCCGTGCACGGTGAGGTGGGCCCAGTGGTCGCGCGCCGGTTTGCCCTGCTCGCCGGCCTCGCGCAGCACCACCGGGGCGCAGATCGCCAGATCGCCGATCAGCGGCAACCGCAGCCCGGGCGGCAGTTCGGCGGGGAACGACAGGACGTTGGTGGGGTAATCCTTGCCGCGGTAATCGCGGTTGAGCGCGCGGCCTTCATCGGCATCGACGATGCGGATGGCCAGCTCGGCCGGCTTGCGGCGTCGGGCGCCACGCAGTGCCGCTGCCACCCAGCGGCGGAAGCTGGCGGGCGCGGGCAGCCCGGCGCGCGGCACGGCGTAACCGACGTGAATTTGCAGGAGCGCGCCCTGTGCGCGACGCTCTTTCGGCAAGCCGGGCAAACAGCGATCGCGCACAGGGTGCGCTCCTGCAGAAGTGGTAGATCGCCGGCTCATTGAGCGCTCTCGTCCCGTTGCTCGAACGCTTCGTACGCGCGCACGATCTTCGCCACCAGCGGATGCCGCACCACATCGCGCGAGGTGAAGAAGGTGAAGCTGATGCCGTCGACGCCGCGCAATACCTCGATCGCCTGGCGCAGGCCCGATCGGGTGTTGCGCGGCAGGTCGACCTGGGTCACGTCGCCGGTGATCACCGCCACGGTGCCGAAACCGATCCGGGTCAGGAACATCTTCATCTGTTCGACGGTGGTGTTCTGTGCCTCGTCGAGAATCACGTACGAATCATTGAGCGTGCGCCCGCGCATATAGGCGAGCGGGGCGATCTCGATCACATTGCGTTCGATCAGCTTGGCCACCTTCTCGAAGCCGAGCATTTCGTACAGGGCGTCGTAGAGCGGGCGCAGGTAGGGGTCGACCTTTTGTGAAAGATCGCCGGGCAGGAAGCCCAGTTTTTCGCCGGCCTCCACCGCCGGGCGCACCAGCAGCAGGCGTTGCACGCGATTGGCCTCGAGTGCCTCGACCGCGCTGGCCACGGCCAGATAGGTTTTGCCGGTGCCGGCCGGCCCCACGCCGAAGTTGATGTCGTGGTGGGTGATGGCGTGCAGGTAGCGCGCCTGGTTCGCACCACGCCCCTTGATCAGTCCGCGCTTGACCCTGATCGCCACCTCCGGGGATGCCTCGACGGACGCGTCGGTGATCGCATCGATGCCTGATTCAGCCAGCTCGAGGTTGATCCTGGCGCCGTTGAGTGATGCCGACTCGGTGATGCCATGCAGGGCGCGCAGCACCTTCTCGGCGGCGCGGGTCACCGTCTCCGGACCGATCACCTGGAACAGATGGCCGCGGTGGTTGATCTCCACGCCCAGGCGCAACTCGATCTGGCGCAGGTGCTCGTCAAAGGGACCACACAGGTTGGCCAGGCGGGCGTTGTCTTCGGGGTCGAGCGCGAAATCGCGCTGGTTGAGTTCGCTCATAAGCCGGCTAGGTTAACGCGCGGCCGAAGGCTGGGCCAGCCATGCGACAGCTGGCGCCGGGGCAGTGGAGGCTTGCGCTAAATTAATGATTGAATTAATTTATGATGGATGCCGAAACCAGACAAATCGACAAGACGGGTACGTGCGCGCGGCGCCGGTCGTCCGAGTGGCGACGAGGGTGATCTGCGTGCCCGGCTGCTGGATGTCGCGGCGGCGCAATTTGCGCGTACCGGTATCGAAGCCACTTCGCTGCGCGCCATTGCTGACGAGGCCCGCGTCACACCCGCGATGCTGCACTACTACTTTGGCGACAAGGCGCGCTTCACCGAGGCGCTGATCGAGGAGCGCCTGCTGCCGGCCCTGGCACCCCTGCGTGAGCATCTTGAACAGGTGGACGATGACCCGCGCGCGTTGATGGAGGCGTTCGCGCGGGCGGTCGGTGAAATCGTGCAGCGCCATCCCTGGCTGCCCGCGCTATGGGTGCGCGAGGTGCTGTGCGAGGGCGGCACGCTGCGCGAGCTGATGTTCAGCCGCATCGTGCCGAACCTGCCGCAGCTGTTGGCACAGCGCTTCGCCGCAGCGCAGGGCAAGGGCCTGCTCAATCCGGGGCTCGACCCGCGGTTGCTGGTTGTATCCCTGGTCGGACTGACCCTGTTTCCTGCCGCTGGCGCGCCGATCTGGCGACGCGCCTTCGGCGCGCAGGATCTGGGCCCGGACGCCTTGTTGAACCACACGCTCGCGCTGCTGGATCGTGGCGTGGGCGCCGGCTGAATCGGGAGATTCCGGATGAGCATCACGCACGCCATATGCCGTGTTTTCGCAGCAGGCAGCCTGCTGGTCGTGCTTGCCGGTTGCAGCAAGGCACCGCCGCAGGCGCTGGGCACGCTCGAGTACGATCGCATCACCTTGCCGGCCGTGGTGGCCGAACGCATCGTCGCCATCGATGTGCGCGAAGGCGAGCGCGTGCACGCCGGGCAGACCCTGCTGCAACTGGACCCGGCGCAGACCCGGGCCGGCCTGCTGGCGGCCGAGGCGCAGGCGCAGCAGCAGCGCGAGGCGCTGGCCGAGCTGGTCAAGGGGCCGCGCGCCGAGGATATCGCCCAGGCGCGGGCCAACCTTGCCGCGGCGCAGGCGCAGGCGCGCGAGGCACGTGCCTACTATCAGCGGCTGCTGGCGTTGAAGAGCAAAAATTATGTCTCCGCCGATGATCTCGACCGGGCGCGGGCGTCGGCAGGCAGTACGGACGGCCAGGTGGCGCAGACCCGTGCCGCGCTGGATGCCTTGCTGCATGGCAACCGCCCCGAGCAGATCGCGCAGGGTCGCGCGGCGCTGGCAGTGGCGCTGCAGCAGGCCGAGGCCGAGCGCGTGCTGCTGGGCAAACTGCATGTGGTGGCACCACGCGATGGTCTGATCGACAGCCTGCCGTATCGTCTCGGCGACCAGGCACCGGTAGGTCAGCCGCTGGTGATCATGCTGGTGGGCAAGGCGCCCTATGCGCGCATCTATGTACCCGAGCAGCAGCGTGCCAGGGTGCATGTGGGCGACAGCGTCAAGGTCTACGTGGCCGGCCGCGCGCAGGCGTATCCCGGCAGGATCCGCATGTTGCGCAGCGAGCCGGTGTTCACGCCGTACTACGCCTTGATCGGTGACGACGCCGCGCGTCTGAGCTATTTGGCCGAGGTATCGCTGGGCAAGGATGCGGCGAATCTTCCGGCCGGTCTGCCGCTGCGGGTCGCCTTGGACGGGGCATCGAAATGAAGCTGGCCGATGGCGAGGTGGCGATTCAGGCCCATGGTCTGACCCGCCGCTTTGGCGACCTTGTCGCCGTCGACCATGTCGATCTGCAGGTGCCCGCTCGTCACGTCTACGGGTTTCTCGGCCCGAATGGTTCGGGCAAGTCGACCACCATCCGCATGCTGTGCGGCCTGCTCACCCCCAGTGACGGCGAGATCGAGGTGCTGGGGCTGAAGATTCCGGCCGAGGCCGAGGCGCTGCGCCGTCACATCGGCTACATGACGCAGAAGTTCTCGCTGTTCGAGGATCTCAGCGTGCGCGAAAACCTGGAGTTTCTCGCCGCGATCCAGGGCGTGCCGCGCCAGCACACGCGCAGCCGTATCGATGAGCTGATCGAGCAATACCATTTCGGCGATCTGCAGAAGCAACTGGCCGGCACCCTGAGCGGCGGCCAGAAACAGCGCCTGGCGCTGGCCTGCGCGGTGATCCACGAGCCGGAGCTGCTGTTTCTCGACGAGCCGACCAGCGCGGTCGATCCTGAATCGCGCCGTGACTTCTGGGAGAAATTGTTTGAGCTCGCAGACGCAGGCACCACCTTGCTGGTGTCCACGCACCTGATGGATGAGGCCGAGCGTTGCCACCGGCTGGCGATCCTCGACCACGGCGTGCTGGTCGCCGACGGCACACCGCAGGAGCTGACCGGGCGGCTGGAAGGTCGCACCTTCATCGTCGAGGCGGCTGATCCGCGCCGCGCGCAGCGCCTGATCGTTGATGTGTCGGGGGTGCTCAGCGTGGCCCAGATCGGCAACAGCCTGCGTGTGCTGACCTCCGCCGCCGGCGTAGGCAACCCGGCGGCGACCGACATGTGCGTGCACATCGACGACACCCTCGCCAGTGCCGGCCAGCAGGTGCACACGCATCCCACGCCGGCCAATCTCGAGGATGTTTTCGTGGCAGTTACCCGTTCTGGCGCGAAACAGGCGGAGCGCGCCGCATGAACGGGCGACGACTGTGGGCGATCGTGGTCAAGGAGTTGCGCCAGCTCAGTCGCGACCGCATCACGCTGGCGATGATCCTGGGCATTCCGATGATGCAGCTGGTGCTGTTCGGTTACGCGATCAACTTCAACCTGCGTGGACTCGACGCCGGCATCGTCGATCAGGCCAATACCGCCGGCTCGCGCGCGCTGGTGATGGACATGCTGGCCACCGACGTGGTCTCGGCGAAGCGCACGGCGAACACGCCGGAGCAGCTGATGGCGATGATCCGCCGCGGCGACATCAGCATCGGCATCGTGGTGCCACCGGATTTCGAGCGCCGCCGCATCGACGGCCGGCCGGTGGCGCAGGTGCTGGTCGACGGCAGCGACACCACGGTGCAGAGCGCGGCGGCCCAGCTGGCGCAGACGCCGCTGGACAGCGCCGCGCCCGACCTGCGCGCACCACCCACCAGCACGCCGCCGACGCCACGGATCAGCGTGGTCAGCTTCTACAATCCGCAGCGGGTGTCGGCGATCAACATCGTGCCGGGGCTGATCGGCGTGATCATGACGATGACGATGGTGCTGTTCACCGCGATCGCGATCGTGCGTGAGCGCGAGCGGGGCAACATGGAGCTGCTGATCGCCACCCCGCTGACCAGCACCGAGCTGATGGTCGGCAAGGTGTTGCCCTATGTGGTGATCGGGCTGCTGCAGACCACGGTGATCCTGGGGCTGGGCGTCACGCTGTTTGCGGTGCCGATCCGCGGTAGCGTGCTCGACGTGTACCTGGCTGCCGGCTTGCTGATTCTGGCGAATCTCTCACTTGGCCTGCTGATCTCGACGCGCGCGCAGTCGCAGTTCCAGGCGATGCAGATGACGTTCTTCGTGTTCCTGCCGTCGATCCTGCTGTCCGG
>JAJXTX010000089.1:0-2230 GCA_021783385.1 Pseudomonadota bacterium | reverse complement strand
ACGTCGACGAACTGGCCGATCATGCGCGGGTGTCCGGCGAAGTTCACGTAGCGCATGTTTTCGGTGCGCCCCATCAGTTCGCTGGGGTCGCGGGTGCTCGGCTTTTCCACCAGCACACGCTGCACGCTGCCGACCATCGCCTCGCTGATCTTTCTTGCATTGGCGTTGATCGCCGCCTGCAGGCGCATCAGTCGCGCGTGCTTTTCCGTCGCCGGCGTGTCGTCGGCGAGGTTGGCCGCCGGCGTGCCGGGGCGCGCGGAGAAGATGAAGGAGAAACTCTGGTCGAAGCCGATGTCCTCGATCAGCTTCATGGTCTTGCCGAAATCCTCTTCGGTCTCGCCGGGGAAGCCGACGATGAAATCGGACGACACGCAGATGTCCGGCCGCACCGCACGCAGCTTGCGGATCTTCTGCTTGAACTCCAGCGCGGTGTAGCCGCGCTTCATCGCGCCGAGGATGCGGTCGGAGCCGGCCTGCACCGGCAGGTGCAGGTAGTTGGCCAGCTGCGGCACGTTGGCGTACGCCTCGATCAGCGAGTCGGAGAACTCCAGCGGATGCGAGGTGGTGAAGCGGATGCGGCCGATGCCGTCGATCTGCGCGATGGCGTGGATCAGCACGGCCAGATCCGCCACGCCGCCGTCGTGGGTGGGGCCACGATATGCGTTGACGTTCTGGCCGAGCAGGTTCACCTCGCGCACGCCCTGCGCGGCGAGCTTGGCGACTTCGACGATGACGTCGTCGAACGGCCGGCTCAGCTCCTCGCCGCGGGTGTACGGCACCACGCAGTAGCTGCAGTATTTGGAGCAGCCCTCCATGATCGAGACGAACGCGGTCGGCCCCTCGGCGCGCGGCTCGGGCAGGCGGTCGAACTTCTCGATCTCGGGGAAGCTGATGTCCACCTGCGGTCTGCCGCTGGCGCGCTGCGCCTCGATCAGCTGGGGCAACCGGTGCAGCGTCTGCGGGCCGAAGACCAGGTCGACATACGGCGCGCGCTTGACGATCGCGGCGCCTTCCTGCGAGGCGACACAGCCACCGACGCCGATCAGCACCGGCTTGCCGTCGCGCTGCTTGTATTCCTTCCAGCGGCCGAGCTGGCTGAATACCTTTTCCTGCGCCTTCTCGCGGATCGAGCAGGTGTTGATCAGGATCACGTCCGCCTCGGACTCGTCGGCGGTCAGCTCCATGCCGTGCGACGCCTTCAGCACGTCGGCCATCTTGGCCGAGTCGTACTCGTTCATCTGGCAGCCGTGGGTCTTGATGAAGAGCTTCGCGGGAGCGGGCTTGCCGGTCATGGCGTGGGTTACCGTGATTCGTGAAACAGGCAGCGCGAGCCGCGCAGCCGTGCAGTTTACCCGCCGTGCGCGCCGCTAGCCAGCGGATCGGCACGGCGGATCAAGCACTTGCGACGAGACCTCCGGTCGCCGGGATGGCCTGCCGGAAGAGCGGTCATGGCGCACGGAATCGCCAGGCCGGGCTTGGCGCCGGCGGCGCATGGCGGCACACTGCGGGCCATGTTCGACGTGGCAAGCCATGGGGGAAGCGCCGAGCGGTCCGATGGGGGCTTCCCGATACGTTCGATCCTGCTCCGGATCGCGTGCGCGTGTGCGCTGCTGGCGGCGCTGCTCGGCGGGTCGGCCGTGCACGCCGGCGCGCTGTACCACTGCACCGGCGCCCATGGCGAGGCGGTGTTCAGCAGCAGTGCGGCGGGTTATCACGGCTGCCGCAGGATCGGCGGCTTCGACACCGCCGCGCCGTCGCGCCGGCCGCTGCGCCGCGTGTCGCTCACCAACGTCAGCGGCACGGTGTCCACCACCGCGCGGGCGCTCGAGGTGGAGCAGGGCGCCGGGCCGGCATCGTTGACCGGCGTGCAGGGCTCGGTCGAGACCACCGCGCACCCGCTCGGCGCGGTGCCGGGGCAGCGCGTGTCGCTGGCCGCGGTGCGGGGATCGGTGGAAACCACCGCCAGGCTGCCGCTGGCCGTCGCCGGCATCCCCGGCCGCTGGAGCTATCGCGAGTCCCGTGACGCGAGCGCGGCGCAGGCGGCGGTGAGCGATCCCGGCAGCCGCGTGCTGCGCGGCGCGGTCTACCGCGTGGTGCGGCCGGACGGCAGCGTGGAGTACACCAACCTGCGCCCGCTCGGTCAGCGCGGGCACGCGGTGACCATGCTGTTCAGCTATATCGCCACCTGCGCGGCGTGCAACCTGCACTCGCCGATCCACTGGGGCAGCGT
>JAJXTX010000088.1 GCA_021783385.1 Pseudomonadota bacterium | reverse complement strand
GCCTACGAGCGCGCCTGCGTCGAGGATCGACCGGACCTGATCGTCGTGGTCGGGGATGTCAATGCAACGGTTGCCTGCACCTTGGTCGGCGCGAAGCTGTGCATTCCGGTGGCGCATCTGGAGGCCGGGTTGCGCAGCCGCGACCGCCGGATGCCTGAGGAGATCAACCGACTGGTGACCGATGCGGTGGCCGACATCCTGTGGACCCCGTCACCGGATGCGGACGAGAACCTCGCCGCCGAAGGCGTTCCTTCGGAGAAGATCACACGAGTCGGCAACATCATGATCGACTCCTACGAACTGATGCGCGAGCGCATCGATGCCAGCGGCGAGCGGAGTCGGCTCGGACTTGAGAGGCGCGAATACGCGGTGGTGACACTGCACCGCCCATCCAACGTGGATGCGCCCGCACCACTCAAGTCACTGATCAATCAACTGACGGGCATTGCAGCCAGACTGCCGCTGGTATTTCCGGTACATCCGCGTACCCGCAAGAACCTGGAAGCTTTCGGCCTTTGGCAGAAACTGGCGGAGACGCCTGATCTGCAAGTCATCGAGCCGCTCGGCTACGTGGATTTCATGAACCTTGTTTGTGGTGCTCGCCTGATCATCACGGATTCCGGTGGTGTGCAGGAGGAGACCACGTATCTCGGCATACCGTGCCTGACATTGCGCACCACCACCGAACGGCCGATCACCATTACGGAGGGTACCAACCGACTGGTCGCTGCCGCCGATCTGGTGCCAGCGGTGGACGAGATTCTCGCTGGTCACTGGCCGCATGGACGCAAGCCACAGCTTTGGGACGGCCATACAGCGGCGCGCGTGGCAGCCGACATTCGTAGCCGCCTGCTGACCGAGCCGAACTCCGTTAACGAAGGAGCAGCGATTTCCGCAAGCTCCCGCCAGTGCGTGCCAGGCAATTCGTGAATCCGGGAGAGGGCTGAAGAGCGGTTGAGTACAGCCAACCGCGCCAGGCTCCGGGGATCACCCAGATATGCACCTTATCGTCATTACCAGTTACTTGATCGCCGCCGCCGCGTTTCTCGCTGGCACGGCGCTGCTCGCCGCTGGTTGGCGCGGGCAGCGCACTGGTGCCCTGCTGATTCTGGCCACGATGGTCTCGGTTCTGTGGAGTGCGCTTCTGGCCTACGCCGAGTGGCAGCGCATCGTGGCAAACAACTGGGTACTGGTGGCGGAGGTTCTACGCTACGGCGCGTGGCTCGTGTTCCTGGGCGCCCTGTCCGATGTCGGACCCATGTCAGGTCTGCTGCGTGGTTTGCGCGTCACGGCGCATGCATTATGGATCATGCTCGCGCTCTACTGCCTGTGGCCGGCGACGGGTTTGTCGCAAACGAGCGTGTTGCCGTTCACCGTGGACGTGCCACTGGTCGGCGTACTGATACTGGCCCTCACTGGCGTGGTGTTCCTCGAACAAATCTACCGCAACGTGCAACCGGAACAGCGCTGGGCGCTGAAGTTTCTGGTCATCGCGCTTGGCTTGATGTTCGCCTACGACATCTTTCTGTATTCCTATGCGGTGCTCTACCGGCAGTTGAACATCAACGCATGGGCAGCACGCGGTTTCATTGATGCCTTGGTGGTGCCGCTACTGGTGGTGGCGGCGGCGCGCAACCCGCAATGGTCGCTGGAGGTAGGTGTATCGCGGCGCGCGGTGTTCTATTCCACGAGCCTGCTGGTCGTCGCGTTCTACATCATCGCCACGTCGATCGGTGGTTATTACGTGCGTCTCTACGGCGGCGACTGGGGCCGGGTAGCGGAAATCACGCTCGTCTGCTTTGCGCTGCTGGTCGTGCTGTTAATCGCATTCTCCGGTCAGGCGCGCTCCCATCTGCGAGTGTTCCTGCACAAGAATTTCTTCAGTTTCCGCCACGACTATCGCGAGGAATGGCTGCGACTGTCGGCCACATTGTCGGCCCGCGATACCGAGCTGCCGCAGCGCGCCGTGCTCGCCATGGCGCAGATCATGGACAGCCCGGCAGGCGTACTGTTCATGCGCAGCGATGCTGATGAATTCGTGCCCGAAGCATGCTGGAACATGCCGACGCCAGTCGGTCTGAAGCTTCCATCCTGCTTGCCGGCCTTCGGCATCATGCGCTCACGCCGGTGGATTTATGATTTGAGCGCAGCGCCGCCCATGGGCGATGAGCAACTGCGGGCGCCCCCCGAATTAAGTGCACTGACACGTGCATGGTTGCTGGTGCCATTGGTGCTGGAAGACCAGCTCATCGGCTTCGTGGTGCTCGCTGATGCACGCGCGAGCCGAGCGCTTGACTGGGAGGATATTGATTTGCTCCGGGCAGCTGGCGGTCAGGTTGCGGGCGCCCTGGCGCAGGCGGCCGATGCCCTGCGCCTTGCCGAAGCGCGCCAGTTCGAGGGCTTCAACCAGCTCACCGCATTCCTGATGCACGACCTCAAGAACATCGCTGCACAACAGTCCTTGCTGCTGCAGAACGCCGAGCGTCACAAGCACAACCCGGCGTTCGTGGACGACATGCTCACGACCGTGGGGAATTCGGTGCATCGCATCTCGCGGCTGCTTGAGCAACTGCGCGGTGAGGCGGTACCCACCATGCACGGTCGCCTGCAACTCGCGGCGGTGATGCTCAAGGCGATTGACGAATGCCGCTCGCAGTTGCCTCAACCGGAATACCAGCAACCGGCCGCGGACGACCTCTGGGTTCAGGGAAACGCCGAACAGCTTGCCACGGTGCTGGGACACGTCATCCGCAACGCCCAGGATGCTGCACAGGCGCATGGTCATGTCACACTCAGAGTCCACCGAGAATCCGGGCATGCCACGATCGAAATCGAAGATGACGGGGTCGGCATGGATGAGGACTTCATCCGCAACCGGCTGTTCAAGCCATTTTTCACCACCAAGGCGAGCAGAGGCATGGGCATTGGCGCCTACCAGGCCCGCGAATACGTGCATTCGCTGGGCGGAGCGACGCGCGTGAACAGTACCCCCGGCCAAGGTACGGTATTCATCATTCAGCTCCCGCTGGCTGAGCCCGCGGGGGATGCAACAGCGCCTGGCCAGCTGAGGTCCCGGGCATGATCCGAAAACAGCGCTGCCTGTTGATCGTCGAGGACGATGTCGGCCTGCAGAGCCAATTGCGTTGGAGTTTCGAGGATTACGACGTGGTCATTGCCGGCGACCGGCCGACAGCGCTCGCCCTGCTGCGACAACACCAGCCGGCGGTCATGCTGCAGGATCTAGGGCTGCCCCCGGACGCCGCCGGCACAACCGAGGGTTTTGCCACGATCACGGAGATCCTGGAGGAGGCCCCGCACACCAAGATCATTGTAGTCACCGGCAACGGTGACCGTGACAACGCCGTCAAGTCCATCGGCTGCGGCGCCTTCGATTTCTGTTCCAAGCCTTTGGACCTGGAAGTCCTGCGCCTTATCGTCGATCGTGCATTCCGTGTGCACGAACTGGAGGCCGAGAACCGCCGGCTCAGAAGCCATTCGACCGCGGTGTTTGAAGGTATCATCGGCAGCAGTCCAGTCATGCTCAACGCCTACCGGATGGTCGAGAAGGTTAGCTCCTCGAACGCCACTGTCCTGTTGCTCGGCGAAACCGGCACCGGCAAGGAGTTGTTCGCGCGTGCGGTGCATCGCCTGAGTTCGCGGCGCGAAGGACCGTTCGTGGCGATCAACTGCGCGGCCATCCCCGAAAATCTGCTGGAAGCCGAGCTGTTCGGCTACGAGAAGGGCGCTTACACCGGCGCGCACAAGCAAACCAAGGGCAAGATCGAACTGGCCGTCAACGGCAGCCTGCTGCTTGACGAGATCGGCGACATGCCGCTATCGCTGCAGGCCAAGCTGCTGCGTTTTTTCGAGGAGCGGGTGGTCGAGCGTATCGGTGGCCGCGAAGTGATTCCGGTGGATGTGCGCATCATCTGCGCCACGCATCAGAACCTGCCGGCGCTGATCCGTGAAGGGCGCTTCCGCGAAGATCTGTTTTACCGCATTAGCGAAGTGAGCATTCGACTTCCGCCGCTGCGTGAACGCGCCGGTGACGCGGTGATACTCGCGCGGCATTTTCTCGAGCAGGCTGCCAGTCGCCACGGGCGCGCCGTTCGCGGATTTACCGCCAAGGCGCTCAAGGCGATCGCGGCATGTCCGTGGCCCGGCAACGTGCGCGAGTTGGAAAACAAAATCAACAGCGCCGTCATCATGGCGGATGAAAAGCAGATTGGGCTTGAGGCATTGCACCTTGATGCTGTCGACGACGATATCCTGGATCTGCACAAGGTGCGAAGCGACGCCGAAAAGCGCGCAATCCAGCGTGCCTTGACCCAGGCTGGCGGCAATCTCTCGCGAGTCGCAAGCTTGCTCGGCATCAGCCGGCCGACGATTTACGATCTTCTGGATAAACATGGATTGAAAAAGCCGGCCGATGCAGACTGACTCCCGCGGCGTGCCGCCGGGCGAACTGAGGATAAAGATATGCGCTTGATCAAGCTCAACACTTGGGTTGTTCGTCTCGGCCTGGCGTTGCTTTGCGCCAACCTGTTGCTGAGCGGATGTGGCCTGTCCAGTGGACACGGCAGTCTCAATGCTGGCGCCAAGTATCAAGCCGAGGGAAAGTACCGCGCGGCCTACATCGAGGCCAAGAAGGTCCTGCAGCGCGACGAAAAGAACGGTGCCGCGTGGCTACTTCTGGGGCAGGCTTCCCTGATGCTCGGCAATCCGACGGAGGCTCTGAACGACCTGCAAAATGCCCAGGCGAACGGCGTGCCGAAAGCACAGTGGGTGGTGCCGATGGGACAGGTGCTGCAAGTGATGCAGCAGTACGACAAGCTGCTCAAGATCGTTTCTCCCGAGGAGCTCACGGACCCGAGGGTCAAGGGGCTTGCGGACGTTCTGCGCGGCGACGCCTATCTCGGCCTGAAACAGCTTGATCAGGCAAAGCAGTCGTATCAGGCCGCGTTGGCGCTGAATCCGAAGGATCCACGTGCGTTGGCAGGACTGGCCAGGGTATCGGGGGCCGCCAACGATCTCGTTTCCGCCAACACGTACGTGCAACAGGCACTGGCGGCGGCACCGGAAAATCCGCAGGCCTGGATTGTCAAGGGCGATCTGGCATTCAGCAACCAGGATCTCGCCAGTGCCGAGTCGGATTACCTTAAAGTGCTGGGCTTCAAGAGCCCCGACTGGCTGCCGCAAGAGCGCTTTTACGCGTTGACTCGGCTGGCCGACGCACAGACGCAACAAAACGAGTACGACAAGGCTCTGGTAAGCATTCAGACACTGGAAAAAATGGCGCCGCAGCAGCCGTTTCCCCACTATCTGCACGCCGTGGTGCTGTATAAGCAAGGGCATCTGGACGATGCGACTTCCGAGCTTCAACAGGTCCTCAAGGAGCAGCCCGATAATGTTCGGGCGCAGTTTCTCATGGGCGCGGTGAACTACGCGCAGGGGGACTACGGCCAAGCGGAAATGAACCTCAGCAACGTGATGGGCGCGGACCCGAAAAATGTCCAAGCCCGCAAGTTGCTAGCTCTTGCGCTCTATCGCTCAGGCGACTCGCGCCAGGCGCTGGACACGCTGCGACCGGCAGTACCGGGCAACCCATCCGACACCGACCTGCTGGCGCTGCTGCAGAGAGGCGTCGCCGAAGGTGCCGGAAAGCCTGCGCCAAACGCTGCCGCCATGAGCGCAAACAATCCATCCGATACCCGGTTAGCTCCGGCCGGCAAAGCCTTGGCCAGCGGAAACGAATCCGAAGCGATCCGCCTGCTGAAAGACAAGCCCGCAGGCGATGCCTCTACCGAGGCGCAACGCAACCGCTTTCTGGTCATGACCTACGTACGCGAGCAGCACCCGGCCGATGCGGTAAAGGTAGCGGCCGAGTATGTCGCCAAGAATCCGCACGACAGTGCCGCGCACCTTCTGTATGGGACCGCGCTGGTTGCAGCCGGTCAGCTCACTGAAGCACGCGCCCAATATTCCGAGGCCTACAAGCTGGACCCCAAGAGTCTCGCCGTACTCCTGAACCTGGGCAACCTGGACTCACTCGAGGGCCATTACGGAGATGCCGACGTTCAGTACCGAGCGGTGTTGAAGCAGGACCCACAAAACGCCGTGGCCATGACCTCGCTGGGCCGGCTCGCCACTCTGCAAGGAAACAAGGCGGAAGCCCTCAAATGGTTCAAGCAGGCAATCGACGTAGCGCCGAAATCAGCCGCCCCCTATTTCGGGCTGGTAGTGTTGTACAGCGAAAGCGGTCAATTCGACGATGCAGAGAACGCCGCCAAACGCCTGGTAGTTGCGGACCCCAATAGTCCTGCAACTCTCAATGTCCTCGGAGCAACGGAACTCAACGCCGGCCATCATGCCGACGCGCTGAAATCGCTGCAGAAAGCCGTGAACCTTGCGCCGCATGTGCTCTTGTATCGCACCAATCTGGCGCGTGCACAGGTCATCAACAAGGACACCAAGGATGCCAAAGAAAATCTCATCCAGGTGATCAAGGCTGATCCCAGTCAGGTACCGGCGGTGACGCTACTCGCGTTCATGAAGTTGCAGGACCATGATCTGGCGGGCGCGATTTCCCTGGCGCAAACGCTGCAGAAACAGACCGCCTCCAAGGCCGCAGGATTCAGCCTTGAAGGGGATCTGTATATGGCAAACAAGTCATGGAGCAAAGCCGCCCAAGCCTACCAGCAAGGATTGAAAGTCCAGTACGACCGGTCTCTGGTGATCAAGAACTTTCAAGCACTCAGCGAAGGCGCGGCCAAGGAGCCGGAAGGGGTACTGCTTGAGTGGTTGGCCAAGCATCCGGACGATCCCGCAACACGCCTGCTGCTGGCCCAGTACTACCTGAACCACGCGCAAAACACGCAGGCTGCCAGCCAGTACGAACGCGTGTTGAAGACTTACCCCTCCGACATCAGCACACTCAACAACCTCGCCTGGATTTATACCGAGCAACACAATCCCAAGGCGCTGGCACTGGCGGAGCGGGCCTTCAAGCTGGCGCCTGAATCACCCGGCATTGCGGACACATATGGCTGGGCACTGATCGCGAACAACCAGCCCAAGGCCGCCCTGCCGGTTCTCATGCGAGCGGCCAAGGCGGCTCCACAGGTTCTGGTCATCCAATATCATCTGGCTGTGGCCCAAGCACGCTCCGGCGACACTTCAGGCGCGCGAACCACCCTCAAGGCACTGCAAAAAGCGGGCGCTGATTTCAAGGACAAGCAGGAGGCGGAAAAACTCTACCGCGAGCTGGGCGGCGCCGCCGGCGGTCGCCCAGGCAAGTAAAGCCATTTCTTGGCTACTCTCGAGGTTCACTTACGCACTCTCTCCCTCCGGAAAGGGTGCCCCGCAGGAGCCGGCAATCTTGTGCAACTGCACCCGAGAGTTGATCCCAGCGTGGGTGGCTGGCGCACGAAGTCGTACCCTCAACCGTGCTTCGCGTACCAAACTGTGTAGCGACTGTGTAACGCGGCTCATCCTCGCCAGCGCCTCGACCCTCGCAGGTGCTCGCAGTGCATGCTGCCAGCTGCAGTACGCTCGCACCCGCAACGCTCACTGATCAGTCACCGGTGACCTGGCATTGTGCGGGAGGATCAGTGTTTGGATGATTGTTCGGGTCTAGAGGTGGCACCCGATTCATGGCCATTCCCCCGCTTCCCTATGGTAAGCGTGCGTCTGGCGGTGGCCATCGCGCCCCCTGATGATGCCGCCGCTGGCTGAGGACTCCACCGAATCAGGCCATGGTTTGAGATCATGATGTTTCGTGTCTGGCATGCATTGACCTATATCGGCGATGGTGCCGTGCTGATGCCGTGCGCGACGCTCCTCTTCGCGTGGTTGATCTCGACCCCGTTCACCCGACGCACCGGTTGGTGCTGGCTGTTCGCCGTGTTGCTGGTGGGAGGCGGCGTGGCGCTGAGCAAAATGCTTTACATGGTTTCGGGATGGCACCCTGCCGGATGGAACTTCATCGGCCTGAGCGGACATGCTGCGCTGTCGTTTCTGTTCTGGCCCTCAGCCGGCGCGTTCGTAACCGGCCGCAACCGAACCTGGCTGCGTGTCGCCACGGTCGCTCTGGGCGCGAGTCTCGCGCTCGCCATCTCGGCCGCGAGTTGGGTGCTGGGCTACCATTCCTTGTCGGAAGTCGTGGCGGGAGGCCTGTGGGGCGCGATGGTCGCGACGGTCTTTCTGCTACTCACGTGGCGACAGCTGGCGGAAGCGCCGTTGGCACGCAAGTGGATGATCGCCAGCATGTTGCTGTTGGTGCTCGTCACCTTCGGGCACGAATTTCCCTCGAAGCGCGTTCTAAGCTGGATCGCAAGGCAGGTGGATGGGCACGCTGCTGTTCATGCGCGTGCCAATGCCAATGTGGGTCCAAAGGCACAGTTGCCAAAATAGTCACGTAACCGTTGCGATTTCCAGCCGGGAAATCCCGTTTTGACAGCTTGGCGTCGCGTGGCGAGGCGCGGAGATCCACCTCCTTCTCATCACGATACAAGGCGCGAGATGAAATCGTGTGTTGCCGATTGAAAGTTGACCATCTCTGCCGATTGAAAATTGACCAGGGATGGCAGCCGAGGGCGACGGCCCTCGGCGCTGTTTCAGCTTATCGGTAGTCAGATCGGTTCGTCGACTTCCTCCTGAGTTTTGGCCTTGTCGCGGGATTGCCCTGCGAGTGAGCTTGCGCCGGCGCGTAAATCATCCGCTTGCGCCGAATGTGCGTTGCGCCGCGAATTCGCGCGTGAAAGAGCACGCCATGGATCCGGGCGTGATCGGCTTCACTGTTCGTTACAGGCCCCAACGTATACGGTTCCTTCACGGTTCCAGGGGACGGATCCGGCGGCATCGCCGTTCCGACACGACGTCGAAAACTTGGAACGGCGCCAGTCATCGTTCACGCGTCGTGAAGGGGCTGCGTCCATGGAACCGGGCGCCACATCGGATGGGCTTCCCCGGTCATTCACCCGATGCGAGGCAGAGATCACCGTGAGTAACTACCACCAGTCACCACCCTCATTCCGGAACGAGCACCCTTCCCGGGTGGTCCGCAAATTGATGGTTGCCTGTGCTGGCTGCGTGCTGCTGTCGGCTGCGGCGCGCGCACGCGCAGCAGCGGCGGTAACTGACAACGTCATCAGTCAGTCCACGCAAACGCAAAGGAATGTACCGGTCACCTTTGGTCAGGTCTTCAAGGACGGCGACGTACCCCGCAACGCGACAGTCACCGCAACCCTGAATGGCCAGCCGGTCACCTTGCAGGTGGATGCCAAAGCGACCAATCCGGACGGCAGCCTGCGGCATGCGGTGCTGACCATGATAGTTCCCTCGTTGGGGGGCAGCACCACGACACCGGTGATGCTGACTGCAGAGCCAGCGCTGCCCGGAGGGAGCAACCCCATCACGCCGTCGCAAGTACTCGCGACCTCCTACAACGCCTGGGTGTCACTCAACATCGCCGGCAAGACCTACACGGCCAACGCCCGCGCGCTGTTGCAGGCGGCCAGCGACATCAAGGCGTGTGCGCCGTGGGACGCACAGTGCAACGTGTGGCTGTCCGGTCCCCTCGTCAGCGAGTGGGTGGTAAACGGCCCAGTGACAGCGGCGGACGGCACCACCAATCCGAACCTGAGAATCTACTTCGCGGTGCGCGCCTATGCGGGCGCCACGCCGGGCACGCTGGGCAATGTGCGCACGGACGTCATTGTCGAGAATACGTCGGC
>JAJXTX010000087.1 GCA_021783385.1 Pseudomonadota bacterium | reverse complement strand
ACGGCCAGCTGGCTGTCGCCCAGCGACTCCCACGAGTACAGCGTGAAAAAGTCGAAGTGCCGCACCGGGGCGCCCGCCGCCGCGGCATAGGCGGCCTGGCGTTCGCGCAGGCGCTGCGCGTAGGGCACGCTGGAACAGGCGGCGAGGAGCACGCTGCCGGCGAGCAGGGTGCCGAGGATCACGGATGTTTTCATCATGGTTTCCGGCCTGCATGAGATTCGGTTGGCCACGCGCTCCGTGCCCTCCATTCCCTGCCTGTCTGTGACCACGAAACCGCCCGAAAGATCACCCTACGGCTTGCCGTGCTTGCCCAGCGGCGCCCACTTGGCCGGATCGAAACCGCCGACCTCGTACACCAGCTGCTGCGGCTTTTCGCCGTCCACCGGCGTCACCGTGAGGGTGATCTTCCTGGCCTTGCGCAGCAGTGCGATGAAGGCGCGGTCGTCACGGATCATCAGTGCCGGCTCGCCGGTGCTCGGCGCATAGGCCTTGATGCCCATCGGCTTGCCATCGACCGTGGCCGGAAGGGTGCAGTTGCCACGGCAGACGAAACCGTGGCCGCTGCCATACAGAAACACGCTCTGGCCCCAGGCAGTGTGCCGGCGCAGCACCAGCCGCACCGGCGCGCTGCCGAGGGTGCCGCTGCTCTCGATGCTGGCGGTGGACTGGGTGCCACCGGCCATCGGCGCCACCTGGTACAGCCACAGCGCGGCGAGGCGGTTCTTCTCGCTGACCGCTTTCCAGCGCTTCTCGATCGGCGGCAGCGTCTGCTGCACTTCCTCGGCGGCGGGGCTGCCGGGATAGCGGTTGAGGATGTCATGGCCCAGCTCCACCGCCATCGCATCGTTGCCGATGCGCAGCAGCTGGCGGTAGGTGTCCAGGTTGCGCGCCGCATCAGCCGCCTGCGCCTGCGCCTGCTGCTGCGCGGCGCTGGGGGTCGGAGCGCCCTGCTGCGAGCAGCCGCTCAGCAGCAGCGTGCCGACCAGCATGACGAAGGCAACATGGTGCAAAACGGACTTCATCAGGGGCACACCGTCGGGGTCAGGCCGCTAGCTTGGAACGAGCTGCCGTCGTCATGCAACCGTCTCGCGCGTCCTGCCCGTGACGGCGCGGGACTTTGCCGTTGGCGGCAGCGCCACCGATAATGCGGGCCCCCGCAAGGACTCCCATGCCGACTCCCTCCACGCCGCCGGCGGACGCGCTGTTCCGCCACCGCGCCTTCGCCGCGTTCTGGCTTGCGCGGATCGCCTCCGGCTTCGGTTTCCAGATGCTCTCGGTGGCAGTCGGCTGGCAGATCTACGCGATCACCGGCCGCGCATTCGACCTCGGCCTGATCGGCCTGGTGCAGTTCGTGCCCTCGGTGCTGCTGGCGCTGCCGGCCGGGCATGTGGCCGACCAGTTCGAGCGCCGCCGCATCGCGCTGCTGGGCCAGCTCGTCGCGTGGGCCGCGATCGCGCTGCTGGCCGGCCTCAGCCTCAGCCATCGCGTGCACGAGCTCGGCATCCTGCTGCTGGTGTTCGTGCTTGGCGTGGCCAGGACGTTCGAGTCGCCCGCGCTGCAGTCGATGCTGCCGGCGCTGGTGCCGGCGGCGCTGCTGCCGCGGGCGATGGCGGTAAACGCTGCGGCCGGGCAGGCGGCGATGATCATGGGCCCTGCGCTGGGCGGCCTGCTCTACGTGGCCGGCCCAGGCGTGGTGTACGCGGTGGCCGCCCTGCTGTACTTCGCCTCGGTGATTCTGCTGACCCGGCTGCGCTACGAGCGGCCGCCGCCGCGGCGCGAACCGGCCACGCTGAAAACCGTATTCGCCGGCGTGCATTTCATCCGTGCGCGCAAGGACGTGCTGGGGGTGATCTCGCTGGATCTGTTCGCCGTGCTGCTCGGCGGCGCCACCGCGCTGCTGCCGATTTTTGCGCGCGACATCCTGCACACCGGACCGTGGGGGCTGGGCCTGCTGCGCGCGGCGCCGGCGGCAGGCGCGCTGCTGATGTCGCTGTGGCTGGCGCGGCACAGCCTGCAGCGCCACGTGGGGCCGATCATGTTCGCCGCGGTGGCCGGTTTCGGCGCGGCCACGCTGGTGTTCGCGCTGTCCACCACGCTGTGGCTGTCGCTGCTGGCGCTGTTCGCGCTGGGCGCATTCGATATGGTGAGCATGGTGATTCGCGGCGCGCTGGTGCAGCTGGACACACCGGACGACATGCGCGGCCGGGTCAGTGCCGTCAACGCGATCTTCATCAACACCTCCAACCAGCTTGGCGAATTCGAGTCGGGCATGCTGGCCGCGTGGCTGGGCGCAGTGAACGCGACCGTGTTCGGCGGCATCGGCACGCTGCTGGTGGTGGGACTGTGGCTGGTGATGTTCCCGGGCCTGCGCCGGCGCCAGCGGCTGCAGCTGGAAACCGCCGTGGCGGACGCGCCGGCGGCGGCTATGCTGTAGCGGCCCGTCGACCCCGGAGCCGCCACGTGATCACCCGCTCAGTCACCGAGTTCCTGCAGGCGCATGCCGCGCTGGCGCCGCAGCCGGAAGCGGCTGCCACCGCGCGCGCCGCGTTCCTGGTGACGCCCACCGGGCTCACGCTGGCGGCCGAGTCGGCGCAGGACAATCGCTACATGGACCTGGGCTGCACCGTCGATCCGCTGCGTGCGCTGGCGCAACACGCCGCGCTGGCGCAGGCACTGCTCGCGGACTGCCCGGTGATCACCTTTGCCGGCGACCCGGCGACGCCCGACGCGGTGTTCCCCAACAACGTGTTCGCCACCGCGGCAGGGCGGCTGATCGTCGGGCGCATGCGCCATGCCGTGCGCCAGCGCGAAGCCGAGCGTAGCGACATCCGCGGCTTCTTCGGCGAGCTGCTGGGCTACGACGAGATCGACCTGTCCGGCTGCCGCGATCTGGTCGCCGAACTGACCGGTTCGCTGGTCATCGACCATCGCCGCGGGGTCGGTTATTGCGGCCTCGGCGAACGCTGCGACCTGCCCGGCGCGCAGGCGATGCACCAGGCGTTCGGGCTGCGGCTGACGCTGTGCTTCGAGCTGGCCGCCGGCGAATACCACACCAACGTGGTGCTGGCGCTGCTGGCCGGGCGCGCCGCGATCATCGCCGCCGACGGCTTCGCCGATCCGGCGGTGCCGCTGGCGATCGCGCGGGCCTGCGACGAGCGCGTGATCTGGCTCACGCCGGCGCAGAAGCAGGCGTTCGCCGGCAATGCGATCACGCTATCCGATCAGCGCGTGTGGATGAGCGCCGCCGCTGCCGCCGCGCTCACAGACGCGCAGCGCGCCGCGCTGGCCGAGTATGGTTTTGCGCTCGGCGCGGTGGATCTGAGCGAGATCGAGAAGGCCGGCGGCAGCCTGCGCTGCTGCGTCGGCGAGATTTTCTAGCGTGCGTTGCCAGTCTGCCCGCCCCAGCCTTCGGAACACCCGATGATTGTCGTCCACCATCTCAACAACTCGCGCTCGCAGCGCATCCTCTGGCTGCTGGAGGAGCTCGGCGTACCGTATGAGCTGAAGCGCTACCAGCGCGATGCGAAAACCATGCTGGCGCCACCGGAGCTGCGCGCGATCCACCCGCTCGGCAAGTCGCCGGTGATCACCGACGACGGGCTCACGCTGGCCGAGTCCGGCGCAATCGTGGAATACCTGGCCGACCGCTACGGCGCCGGCGGGCTGATGCCCGCCCCGGGCACGCCGGCGCGGCTGCGCTGCAGCTACTGGCTGCATTACGCCGAGGGTTCGGCGATGCCGCCGCTGCTGCTGAAGCTGATCTTCCGCCGGATCGAGGCCGCGCCGGCGCCGTTCTTCGTCAAGCCGATCGCACGCGGCATCGCGCACAAGGTGCTGCACGGCTTCGTCGATCCGCAGCTGCAGCTGCAGCTGGATTATCTGGAAGGCGAAGTGGGCGCCAGCGGCTGGTTCGTCGGCGAGCAGCTGAGCGTGGCGGACATCCAGCTGAGCTTTCCGCTGGAGGCGTTTGCCGCGGGCGGCGGGCTGGATGCGCGCTATCCGAAGTTGTCGGCCTGGCTGCAGCGCATCCACGCGCGGCCGGCATACCAGCGCGCGCTGGAACGCGGCGGCGACTACCATCTCGGCGGCTGACCCGGCCTGAACGCGCGCCCGCGGCCGCCACCGTTATCCACGCGGCACTCACGATCCGGCTGGCAATCTTTCGCTTCGAAACTCCAGGAGAAATCCCATGCGTAACCGTGATATCGAACGCCAGATCCACGATGCCGGTGAGCGGGCCGGCGAGCGCGTGCGGCAGGTGGCCGACGGCGCCGCCAGCAGCGCGCAGAGCCTGTACGAGCGCGGCCGCCAGCTCGGCGAGCGCTTCGGCAAGCGCGGCAACCATTACAGCCAGCGGCTGTCGAACGCGGCCGAGGATTTCGCCGACGAGGCGAACTACCACTACCGGCGGCTGCGCCGGCAGGTCAACCGCCATCCGGCGGCCACCGTGGCAATCGTGGCCGGCACCATCGGCGCGTTCCTGCTGCTGCGCCGTGCCTTCCGCAGCAGCGACGACGAGTAGGCCGAAGCGCGACGCGCTGCGTCGCGCTTCGATCAACCCTGCACGATGCCATCCGTCGCGCTGCCAGCCCAGCAAAAACCCGCCGACGGCGGGTTTTTGCTGGGCGTCGAACGGGCTTGAGCGGGCTGCGCTCAGACCGTCTGCGGGTTCGGCTTGTCCGGGTCGAGCTTGTATGTCTTGATCGCCCGGCTGACGTCCTTGGGGTTGACCTTGCCGTCCCTGGCCAGCGCCGCCAGCGCGGCGTGGGCGATCCAGTAGCGATCCACTTCGAAGAAGCCGCGCAGGTGCGCGCGCGTGTCCGAACGGCCGAAACCGTCGGTGCCCAGCACGGTGTAGCGCATGCCGTCGGGCAGGAACGCGCGGATCTGGTCCGCGTATTCGCGCACGTAGTCGGTGGCGGCGATCGCCGGGCCGGCGCGGCCGTCGAGCAGGCCGGTGACATACGGCACGCGCGGCACGGCCTCGGGATGCAGCCGGTTCCAGCGCTCGACGTCGAAGCCGTCGCGGCGCAGCTCGATGAAGCTGGGCACCGACCACACGTCCGCCTTGACCCCGAAATCCTGCTCCAGCAGCGCCGCCGCCGCGATCACCTCGCGCAGGATGGTGCCGGAACCGAGCAGCTGCACGCGCGGCTCGCCCTTCTTCGGCTTGCCCGCATCGCTGAACAGGTACATGCCCTTGATGATGCCTTCCTCGCAACCCTTGGGCATGTCCGGGTGCGGGTAGTTTTCGTTCATCACCGTGAGGTAGTAGTAGTGGTCCTCCTGCTCCTGCAGCATGCTGCGCACGCCGTCCTGCAGGATCACCGCCACCTCGTACGAGAACGTGGGATCGTACGACTTCACGTTGGGGATCGCGCCGGCCATCAGGTGCGAGTGGCCGTCCTCGTGCTGCAGGCCCTCGCCGTTGAGGGTGGTGCGACCTGCGGTGCCGCCGACCAGAAAACCGCGCGCACGCATGTCGCCGGCGGCCCAGGCCAGGTCGCCGATGCGCTGGAAGCCGAACATCGAGTAGTAGATGAAGAACGGCAGCATCGCCTGGTTGCTGACCGAATAGCTGGTGGCCGCCGCCATCCACGAGGCCATGCCGCCGGCCTCGCTGATGCCCTGCTGCAGCACCTGGCCCTTCTGGTCCTCGCGGTAGTACAGCAGCTGGTCCGAGTCCTGCGGCTTGTACTTCTGTCCGAACGGGGCGTAGATGCCGATCTGGCGGAACATGCCCTCCATGCCGAAGGTGCGCGCCTCATCGGCCACGATCGGCACCACCCGTTCGCCCAGCTGCTTGTCGCGCAGCAGCAGGTTGATGCCGCGCACCAGCGCCATGGTGGTGGAGATTTCGCGCTCGCCGCTGCCCTTGGTGATCTGCTCGAACGCGGCCAGCTCCGGTGCCTTCAGCTTCGCCTCGGCCTTGCGCCGGCGCTGCGGCAGAAAGCCACCTAGCGCCCGGCGCCGCTCCAGCATGTACTGCACTTCCGGCGAATCCTTGCCCGGGTGGTAGTAAGGCACGTCCTTCAGCTTGTCGTCGCTGATCGGGATCTGGAAACGGTCGCGGAAGTGGCGCACCGAGTCCTCGTCCAGCTTCTTCTGCTGGTGGGTGGGGTTCTGCGACTCGCCCGCCGCGCCCATGCCGTAGCCCTTCACCGTCTTGGCCAGGATCACCGTGGGCATGCCCTTGGTGTTCACCGCCGAGTGGTAGGCCGCGTAGACCTTGTGCGGGTCGTGGCCACCGCGGTTCAGCCGCCAGATGTCGTCGTCGCTGAGGTTGGCGACCATCTCGCGCGTCTCCGGGTATTTGCCGAAGAAGTGCTCGCGCGTATACGCGCCGCCGAACGCCTTGCACGCCTGGTATTCGCCGTCGAGGGTTTCCATCATCAGCTTGCGCAGCACGCCGTTCTTGTCGCGCGCCAGCAGCGGATCCCAGTAGCTGCCCCAGACCAGCTTGAGCGCGTTCCAGCCAGCGCCGCGGAACACGCCTTCCAGTTCCTGGATGATCTTGCCGTTGCCGCGCACCGGGCCGTCGAGGCGCTGCAGGTTGCAGTTGATCACGAAGATCAGGTTGTCCAGCCCTTCGCGGCCGGCCAGCGAGATCGCGCCGAGCGACTCAGGCTCGTCGGTCTCGCCGTCGCCAAGGAAGCACCAGATCTTGCGGTCGCTCTTCGGCACCAGTCCGCGATGCTCCAGATACTTGAAGAACTGCGCCTGGTAGATCGCCTGGATCGGACCCAGGCCCATCGACACCGTCGGCACCTGCCAGTAGTCCGGCATCAGCCACGGATGCGGATACGACGACAGCGCGCGGCCCTTGCCGGCCACTTCCATGCGGAACAGGTCGAGCTGGTCCTCGGCCAGCCGGCCCTCGAGGAACGAGCGTGCATAGATGCCGGGGCTGGAGTGGCCCTGGTGGAACACCAGGTCACCCGGATGCTCGGCGCTGGGCGCGCGCCAGAAATGGTTGAAGCCGACGTCGTACAGCGTGGCCGACGAGGCGAAGCTGGCGATATGTCCACCCAGCTCGCCCGGCTTGCGGTTGGCGCGCACCACCATCGCCATCGCGTTCCAGCGGATCAGCGTGCGGATGCGCCATTCCATTGCCGCGTCGCCGGGCATCTTCGCCTCGTTGCCGGGCGCGATCGTGTTGACGTATTCGGTGGTCGGGTCGAACGGCAGATAGCCGCCCGAACGGCGCGTCGAATCGACCATCCGCTCCAGCAGGAAATGCGCGCGTTCGGTGCCGTCGTGCTGGATCACCGCATCGAGCGAATCCATCCACTCGCGGGTTTCGGTGGGGTCGATGTCCTGGTTGAGGATATCGTCGAGCTGATCCATCAAAGATTCTCCGTGGCGCCGTGGCGGCGCTTCACCTGAGGGGATGTTTCGCCGTCGGAAGCGCGGCGGGATGAGCATGCAAGTCTAGCCGCTGGCCCGGATGGCTGCCAATTCGAACTCCATGCGTGGGCGCATGGTGGCAGCGGCCGCCGGGATGCACGGCCGCTCGGCAAGATGCCAGCCCAGATCAGCCCGGCGACCGGTTGGCGAGGCGGATCTGCGCATCCACCGCGGCCACCGCGGTCATGTTCACCACGCGCCGCACGGTGGAGGCCGGCGTAAGGATGTGCGCCGGCTTGTCCAGCCCCATCAGGATCGGACCGATCGCCACGCCGTCGGTCATCACCCGCACCATGTTGTAGGTGATGTTGGCAGCGTCCAGGTTGGGCAGCACGAACAGGTTGGCGCGACCGCTGAGCGTGGTGTGCGGAAACATGCGCTGGCGCAGCGCGTCATCCCACGCGGTGTCGGCCTGCATCTCGCCGTCCATCTCCAGTTTCGGATAGCGCGCCTTGAGGATCTGCCACACCTTGCGCATCTTCGCCGCACTGGGGTTGTCGTGGCTGCCGTAGTTGGAGTGGGACAGCAGCGCCACCTTCGGCTCGATGCCGAACAGCTTGAGCCGGTAGCTGGCTTGCAGCGTGGCCTCGGCGATCTGCTCGGCGGTGGGGTCGACCTGCACATGGGTGTCAAGGAAGAACCACGCGCCCTTGTCGTTGATCACGCCGGTCATCGCCGAGGTGCACTGCACGCCCGGGTCGAGGTCGAACACGCTGCGCAGGTAGCCGAGCTTCTTGTGATAGCGGCCGACCAGCCCGCAGATCAGCGCGTCCGCCTCGCCGCGCTCGACCATCAGCGCGGCGATCAGGGTGGGACGCGAGCGCAGCAGGTTCTTCGCCGCCGAGGGGCTCACGCCGCGGCGCTCGGTGAGCGCGTGGTACTGCTGCCAGTAGTCGTTGAAGCGGGGGTCGTCGTTGATGTTGGTGAGTTCGAAGTCGATCCCGGCGCGCAGGCGCAGGCCGAGCCGCTCGATGCGCGCCTGGATCACGTCCGGACGGCCGATCAGCACGGGGTAGGCCATGCGCTCGTCGACCACCGTCTGCACCGCGCGCAGCACCACTTCCTCCTCGCCCTCGGCGTAGACGACGCGCTTCAGGTCGGCGCGGGCGCGGTCGTACACCGGCTTCATCAGCAGGCTGGTGCGGTAGATGAACTGACCGAGCTTCTCGCGATAGGCGTCCATGTCCTGGATCGGCCGCGTGGCCACGCCCGAGTCCATCGCCGCCTGCGCCACCGCCGGCGCCAGCATCACCAGCAGGCGCGGATCGAACGGCCGCGGAATCAGGTACTCGGCGCCGAACGAGGGGATCTCCTCGCCGTAGGCGCCGGCGAGGTCGGATGCCTCCATCCGCGCCAGCGCCGCGATGGCGCGCACGCAGGCCAGCTTCATCGCCTCGTTGATCACGGTGGCGCCCACGTCAAGCGCGCCGCGGAAGATGTACGGAAAGCACAGCGCGTTGTTGACCTGGTTCGGGTAGTCCGAACGGCCGGTAGCGATGATGCAGTCGGGGCGCACCGCCTTGGCGTCCTCGGGGGTGATCTCCGGATTCGGATTGGCCAGTGCCAGGATGATCGGCTTGTCCGCCATTGCGGCGACCATCGCCGGCTTGAGGATGCCGCCGGCGGACAGGCCCAGGAAAACATCCGCGCCTTCGACGATCTCGGCCAGGCTGCGCCGGGCGGTGTCGCGGGCGTAACGCGCCTTGTCCGGATCCAGCTGGTCGCGGCCGGTGTAGAGCACGCCCTCGCGGTCGTAGGCCAGGATGTTCTCCGGCTTCAGCCCCAGCGCCACCAGCATGTCGAGGCAGGCGATGCCGGCCGCGCCGGCGCCGGCGGTGGCCAGCTTCACATCCGCGATGTTCTTGCCGACCACTTCCAGCGCGTTCAGCACCGCTGCACCCACAATGATGGCGGTGCCGTGCTGGTCGTCGTGGAATACCGGGATCTTCATCCGCTCGCGCAGCTTGCGCTCGACGATGAAACACTCCGGCGCCTTGATGTCCTCCAGGTTGATGCCGCCGAAAGTGGGCTCCATCGCGGCGATGATCTCCACCAGCTTGTCCGGATCGCGCTCGTTCAACTCGATGTCGAACACGTCGATGCCGGCAAACTTCTGGAACAGCACACCCTTGCCTTCCATCACCGGCTTGCCGGCCAGCGGCCCGATGTCGCCCAGGCCGAGCACCGCGGTGCCGTTGGTGATCACGCCGACCAGGTTGCCGCGGGCGGTGAGCTCGCTGGCGGCGTTGGGATCGGCCACGATCGCCTCGCAGGCATAAGCCACGCCGGGCGAATAGGCCAGCGCCAGGTCGCGCTGGGTCACCATCGGCTTGGTCGCGCTGACCTTGATCTTGCC
>JAJXTX010000086.1:6984-9947 GCA_021783385.1 Pseudomonadota bacterium | reverse complement strand
TGAAGCGGCCAGCACAACCGGCTGGCCGCGTGAAATGGCCATGCTTTGGGCGTCGTCGAGCCGCAGTGCGGGCAGCTCCGCCAGCCCGGCAGCCACCGGCAGCAGGCAGGCCAGCAGCGCCTCGTCATCCTGAGCGGCGGCCAACTGCAGCTGCTCCAGCGTCAGCATGTCAGGCTCGCGGAAGGGTTCCACCCACAGGCGGCGCAAGGCCGTCAGATGCGCGCCGCAGCCCAGGCGCTCGCCCAGGTCCGCCGCCAGCGAGCGCACGTACGTGCCGGAGCCGCACTCCACCAGCAGCTGCAGCGTGTCGGCGCCGCGCCCGAGCAGGTCGAGCCGGTACACCTGCACCTCGCGCGGCGGCACCTCGACGTTCTCGCCGCGGCGCGCCTTCGCATACAGGCGCTCGCCATCACGCTTGAGCGCCGAATAGATCGGCGGCACCTGCCAGATGCACCCGCGCAGCGGGGCCAGCGCCGCCTCGATGATGGCGTCGTCCAGCAGCGGCACCGGGCGCTGCCGCACGATCTCGCCTTCGCGGTCGGCGGTGTCGGTGGTAATGCCGAGCCGGCATTCGGCCACATACGCCTTGCGTGCACCCAGCAGGCTGCCGGCGAGCTTGGTCGCCTCGCCGAAACACAGTGGCAGCAGGCCGGTAGCCAGCGGATCGAGCGCGCCGGTATGGCCGCCCTTGGCGGCACGCAGCAGCCGGCGCACCGCCTGCAACGCCTGGTTGGAACTCAGGCCCAGCGGTTTATCCAGCAGCACGATGCCGTGCAGGTCACGGAACGCGATGCGCGGCAGACGGTTCTTCAACGCAGTTGACACCGGTGGCGCGGGGTTCAGTCCGGTTTCCCGTCGGTCGGCGGCAGCACATCGCGGGCCTGGTCGCGCAGCAGCGACTCGATCCGCTCGCCCTTGTCGACCGAATCGTCGTACTTGAATTTCAGCTCCGGCACCCGCCGCATGCGCATGCCGCAGTGCGCAAGCGAGTGGCGAATTTCGTGACTCATGGCATTGAGCGCCTTCACCGTCGGCAGTCCCTGTTCGGGCTGCAGCGCAGTCACCCACACCGTGGCCCAATCCAGATCGCGAGTGATCTCCACGTCCGACACACTGACCGAAGGCAAGCCGTGGTCGCGCACCGCCGCGTGTACCAGCATGCCCAGTTCGCGGCGCAGTTCGGCGCCAATGCGGTCGGTACGTTTGAAATCACGGGATGGCATAAAAAACTCCGAAGGACAATTTCCCTTCTCCCCTCGGGAGAAGGTGCCCCTTAAGGGGCGGATGAGGGTGCCCGGCCCTGCATGAAGTTTGCGCAAGCCGTGAACCCTCGCCCCCAACCCCTCTCCCAATGGGAGAGGGGTTCAAGGTTAAAGCGTGCGCGCCACTTCGGTGCGTTCGAAGCACTCGATCTGGTCGCCGGCCTTGACGTCGTTGTATTGCTTGACCGCGATGCCGCACTCCATGCCGTTGCGTACTTCGTCGACCAGATCCTTGAAGCGGCGCAGCGATTCCAGCTCGCCTTCGAAGATCACCACGTTGTCGCGCAGCACGCGGATCGGCTTGCTGCGCTTGACCACGCCCTCGGTGACCATGCAGCCAGCCACGGCGCCGAACTTGGAGCTGCGGAACACGTCGCGCACCTGGGCGGTGCCGATGATGTCCTCGCGCACTTCCATGCCGAGCAGGCCGGTTGCCGCCTGCGTCACCTGATCGATCACGTCATAGATGATCGAGAAGTAGCGCACGTCGAGGCCGGACGTCTCGATCACCTTGCGCGCCGACGCATCGGCGCGCACGTTGAAGCCGATGATCAGCGCCTTGGAGGCCGCCGCCAGCGTGGCGTCGGACTCGTTGATGCCACCGACACCGGACGACACCACATTGACACGCACCCGATCATTTCCGATCTGCGTGAGCGATTCGCGCAGCGCCTCGACCGAGCCCTGCACGTCGCCCTTGACCAGGATGTTGAGCGTCTGCTGCTCCACGCCCTGACCCATCTTGGCGATGATGTCCTCCAGCCGGTTGCTCTTGCTGACCATGCGCGTTTCACGCCGCTTCAGCTCGCGCTCCTGCGCGACCTCGCGGGCCAGACGCTCGTCCTCGACGCAGACGAAGTCGTCGCCGGTTTCCGGCACGCCAGAGAGGCCCAGCACCTGTACCGGGATCGACGGACCGGCTTCGAGCACCTGCTTGCCGGTTTCGTCGATCAGCGCCCGCATGCGGCCGTATTCGATGCCGCAGACGATGAAATCGCCCTTCTTCAGGGTGCCCTGCTGCACCAGCACGGTCGCCACCGGGCCACGGCCGCGGTCGAGGCTGGATTCGATCACCACGCCGGAGGCGCGGCCATCGGACACCGCCTTCAGTTCCATCACTTCGGCCTGGATCGAGATCGCATCCAGCAGATCCTCGACACCCGCGCCGGTCTTGGCCGATACCGGGATGAACTGCACGTCGCCGCCCCAGTCTTCCGGCACCACTTCGTACTGCACCAGGCCCTGCTTGACGTTGTCGGGGTTGGCGCCGTCCTTGTCCATCTTGTTGACCGCCACGATCAGCGGCACCTTGGCCGCCCGCGCGTGCTTCACCGCTTCCACCGTCTGCGGCATCACGCCGTCGTCGGCGGCCACCACCAGGATCACGATGTCGGTCGATTGCGCACCGCGGGCGCGCATCGAGGTGAACGCCGCATGGCCGGGTGTGTCGAGGAAGGTGATCACACCGCGCGAGGTCTGCACGTGATACGCGCCGATATGCTGGGTGATGCCACCGGCTTCGCCCGAGGCCACCTTGGTGGTGCGGATGTAGTCGAGCAGCGAGGTCTTGCCGTGATCGACGTGGCCCATGATGGTGACCACCGGCGGGCGCGTGGTCTTTTCGCCCTCCAGCTCCACGTTCTGGGTGTGCGCGGCCAGCGCCTCCTCGGCGTTGTTCTGGCTGTCGGCGACCGGCGTGTG
>JAJXTX010000086.1:3757-6884 GCA_021783385.1 Pseudomonadota bacterium | reverse complement strand
GATCGACGTGGCCCATGATGGTGACCACCGGCGGGCGCGTGGTCTTTTCGCCCTCCAGCTCCACGTTCTGGGTGTGCGCGGCCAGCGCCTCCTCGGCGTTGTTCTGGCTGTCGGCGACCGGCGTGTGACCGAGTTCCTCCACCACCAGCACAGCGGTGTCATGGTCGATGGTCTGGTTGATGGTCGCCATCACGCCCATCTTGAACAGCGCCTTGACCACCTCCGAACCCTTGACCGCCATCTTCTGGGCCAGCTCGGCCACCACGTTGGCGTCAGTCACCACCACGTCACGCACCACCGGGGCGGTGGGACGCGAAAAGCCGTGCGGGCCCGACGGTGCATTGCCGTTGCCACGCGACAGCTCGCGGCCGCCGCTGCGACCGGGCTTGCCGCGCTTGCTGCTGGAGGATGAACGGCGGGCACGGTCGGCCTCGCTCAGATGCATCTGGCCGCCGGCGAACCGCTTGCCGCCGTCGCGCTCCTCCTTGCTGCTTCCCACGCTCTCGTTGCGTTCGCGCGGATGCTTGGGCTTGCTGCTGCGATTCGCATCAGCGCTGGCCGGCGCAGCGGCCGGTGCGCCGGCGCTGGCCGCGCGGGCCGCCACCGTGGCAGTCACCGCCACCGGGGCAACTACCGGAGTGGGTGCCGGCTTGACCAGCTTCTCGCGTTTGCGCGGCTCGTGGATGCGCGGCAGGATCATGCCCAGATCGCGCTGATCCATCCGCTGCACGGCGGCGGGCTCGTCCTCGGCCTTGCTGTCCGCCGCTGCGGTGTTCGCCGCGGCTTCTGGCACTGCCGGCAGCGGCTCGTGACTGTCGTCTATCACTGCGGAAGCGGCCTGATGGCGTTCCTGTTCGTGCTGCTGCCGCAGCTGTTCGTCCAGCGCGCGCTGCTGCGCTTCCTGCTGGCGGCGCTGCTCGGCGTCAAGGCGCTCGCGCTCTTCCTGCTCGCGCTGCAGCTGCGATGCCTGCAGCTTGCGCAGGGCGTCCTCGCGCTCGCCGTCGGCACCGGCCTCCTCGGCAATCGCGCTGCGCTTGACGTAAGTGCGCTTGGCGCGCACCTCCACGTTCACCGTCTTGGCGGATGCGGGCACGCCGCGGCCACCGGGGGTGGCCACCTTCAGTTCGCCGACGGTGCGTCGCTTGAGCGTGATCTGACGGGGCGCGCTGTCATCGACCTCCGCCACGGCTTCGTTCTTGCCGTGCGTGCGCCGCAGGAAGCCGAGCAGCTTCACCTTTTCGGTGCTGCTGATGACCTGCTCCTGATCGGAGAATTTCATGCCGGCCTCGCCAAGCTGCCCGAGCAGCTTGTCCACCGGCATGCCCAGTACCTGGGCGAGTTGTTTGATCGTGACATCCGACATCGTGTTGTTGCTCCGCCGTTCCCGCGCTTGGGCCTTGTTCGGCCCTTATCGTCTGTGCGGCATGTTCTGCGCCGCCACCTCCATCCGTGGTGAAAGGCTTCTTCAAGCCTTTCTCGGCACACCCTTCCAGGGTGCCGCCGCCCGCGGTTAGCCGCCTTTCTCCAGCCGCTCGATCATCGGTGCGCGCGCGGCCATGATCAGTGCCGCAGCGCGCTCCTCGTCCATGCCTTCGATATCAATCAGGTCATCCACCGCCAGATCCGCCAGCGCGTCGACGGTGCTCACCTCGCGCGCGGCCAGCGCGTAGGCGGTCACCTCGTCCATGCCTTCCAGTGCCAGCAGTTCGGCGGAAGGCTGATGTTCGTCCACACCCTCCTCCGCAGCCAGTGCCTCGGTCAGCAGCGCATCGCGGGCGCGGGCGCGCAGTTCCTCGACGATGTCTTCGTCGAAGCCCTCCACCGCCAGCAACTCGGCGCTGGGCACGTAGGCAATTTCCTCGATACTGGAGAAGCCTTCCTGCACGAGGATAACGGCAATCTCCTGATCCACTTCGAGCTTGTCCATGAACAGCTGGCGCGCGGCCTCCTGCTCGGACTCGCTCTTGGCGGTGACCTGGTCCTGGGTCATCACGTTGAGCTGCCAGCCGGTGAGCTTGCTGGCAAGGCGCACGTTCTGGCCACCGCGACCGATCGCCTGGGACAGCTTGTCCTCGGCCACCGCGATGTCCATCGAGTGCTTGTCCTCGTCCATGATGATCGACTGTACCTCGGCCGGCGCCATCGCATTGATCACGTATTGCGCCTGGTTCTCGTGCCACAGGATGATGTCGACGCGCTCGCCATTGAGGTCGTTGGAGACCGCCTGCACACGCGAACCGCGCATGCCGATGCACGCGCCGATCGGATCGGTGCGGCTGTCGTGGGCGAGCACGGCGATCTTGGCGCGATCACCCGGATCGCGGGCACAGCCCTTGATCTCGACCAGGCCCTGGCCGACTTCCGGCACTTCCAGCTTGAACAGCTCGATCATGAATTCCGGTGCAGCGCGCGACACGAACAGCTGCGGCCCGCGCACCTCGGACTTCACTTCATACAGGTAACCGCGCACGCGGTCGCCGACCCGGGCGGACTCGCGCGGTATCGTCTTGTCACGCGGAATGAACGCCTCGGCGTTGCTGCCCAGATCCAGATAGATATTGCCGCGCTCGACCCGCTTGACGATGCCGGTCACCAGCTCGCCGACGCGATCGGCGAACGCATCCACCACCTGCTGGCGCTCGGCTTCGCGCACGCGCTGCACGATCACCTGCTTGGCGGCCTGGGCGGCGATGCGCCCGAATTCGGCGTTTTCCACCTGCTGCTCGATGTACTGGCCCACCTCGGCGTCGGCACGCTCATCCAGCGCATCCATCAGACGCAGCTGGTAGAACGGCGACTCCATCTCGCCGTCATCGGCGATAACCTCCCAGCGGCGGAAGGTCGTGTACTCGCCGGTATCCTGATTGATTGACACGCGGATGTCCGGCTCCTCCTCCGGATAGCGCTTTTTGGCAGCCGAAGCCAGCGCGGCCTCCATCGCCTCGAAGATGACTTCGCGCGGCACGCCCTTTTCGTTGGCGACCGCGTCGACGACCAGCAAAAGCTCTTTGCTCATTGCAGCAACTCCATAGGCGCCCAGCGGCGTCCGATCGTTGGCTTTGCACTCATCCATGAACGCGAGGATCAAAAAGCGGCCGTCCGTGGCCGCACTCTTCAATTTCATTGC
>JAJXTX010000086.1:0-3616 GCA_021783385.1 Pseudomonadota bacterium | reverse complement strand
CGTGCGCTTTCCACCAGCGCATGCTCGAATTCGAATGTCTTGCCTTCGGCTTCCAGCGCGATCTGCTCGCCTGTCACCGCGAGCAGCCTGCCGCGCAGACGGCGACGCCCTTCCAGCGACGATTTCAACAGCAGCTTCACTTCCTGACCTACTGCCTTGGCAAACTGGGCGGCGGTGAACAGCGGCCGATCGAGACCGGGCGAGGAAACCTCCAGCACATAGTGCCCGGGAACCGGATCCTCGACGTCGAGCAGCGCGGACAGCTCGCGGCTGGCCGTCTCGCAGTCCTCGATGCCGATCTCGCGGCGTTCCGCGGCATCGTCGGTGCCCTGTTCCGCGCGTCGCTGCTCCGACAGATCCAGATACACCCGCAGCGTACTCTGCCCGTGCGACGGGGTGAATTCCACGCCAATGCATTCCAGCCCCAGATCGGCCAGAACTTCGGTAAATCGCTGTGCGAGTGCCTGGGTATCCATGGATCCGCTCATCTCCGATCGCCAGAAACAAAAAATGGGCTCCAACGGCCCATTTCCTTATCTCGCCGATGTACTGCCGCATACCACTCTCGACCGCCTCGACGGCTGCCCGTCGGGCACGACGCATCCTTGCGCCCAACAAAAAAGCCTCACGAGGAGGCTTTCTTGCATCAAGAAAGATCTGGTAGCGGGGGCAGGATTCGAACCTGCGACCTTCGGGTTATGAGCCCGACGAGCTGCCAGACTGCTCCACCCCGCATCAGATTCCGGGGAGTTTAACGACGTGGCCGATTTCTTGCAAGCCTGAACATCACATGGATGGTGCCGGGCGATGAAAAATCCACACCACGTGCGGGCAACCGCCACCCGGGCGCCCGCTCACAGTCCGAAAGCGCTCCGGCACCAGCCCAGCAGCGGCCCCCAGTAGACGCCCAGCGCCAGCAGCGACAACGCATTCAGCGACAGCACCACGCGCAGCGACACATCCGGCTTCGCCTGCAGCACGCTGCCCTCCTGCGGCTTGTCGAAATACATCACCTTGATCACGTGCAGGTAGTAGTACAGGCCGATGATGGCGAACACGATACCGACGATCGCCAGCCACAGCATGTTGGCGTGAATCGCCGCCTCCAGCACCAGCGCCTTGGCCCAGAAGCCGAACAGCGGCGGTACGCCGGCCAGCGAGAGCATCGTCAGCAGCATCAGGAACGCCATCCACGGTGATTTCTGGTTGAGCCCCTTCAGATCGGCAATCTCCTCGCACTCGAAGCCGGCCCGGGTCAGCGCCAGCATCACGCCGAATGCAGCCACGCTCATCAGCGCGTAGCCGATCGCGTAGAACATCGCCGCGGCATAGCCTTCCGACCCTGCGGCGGAGAGACCCAGCAGCAGGTAGCCCATGTGCGAAATCGTCGAATAGGCCAGCATGCGCTTGAGGTTGGTCTGCACGATCGCGACCAGGTTGCCGATTGCCAGCGACAGCACCGCCAGTACCGCCAGCATCAGCTGCCACTGGTGCACCAGATCGCCCATACCGGCATCCAGCAGCCGATAGGCCATGCCGAAGGCGGCCAGCTTCGAGCCCGAGGCAATGAAGGCGGTGACCGGCGTCGGCGCACCCTGATAGACGTCCGGTATCCACATGTGGAACGGCGCGGCGCCCAGCTTGAAACCGATGCCGACGAGCATGAAGATCAGCCCGAACAGCAGCAGCTTCGGCGCATGGGTATACGTCATCACGTTGTGCAGCTGCGCGAGATCCAGGGTCGGCGTGCCGCCCATGCCGGAGGCGCCGTAGACCATCGACATGCCGTACAGCAGCATGCCCGAGGCCAGCGCCCCCAGCACGAAATACTTGATCGCCGCTTCCGAGGGCAGCCGCTCGTCGCGATTCAGCGCCACCAGCGCATACGACGACAGCGACAGCAGCTCCAGCCCCAGATACACGGTGACCAGGTTGCCGGCCGACACCAGCAGCATGATGCCGATCAGCGCGAAGATCATCAGCGTGTAGAACTCGCCGCCGAGCAGCTTGCGGTCGATCAGATACGGGCGCGCATACACGAACACCAGCGCCGTGGTCAGCAGCGCAAACACCTTGAGGATCTCCGACACCCGGTCGCGCACGAACATCCCGCCGAAGGCGGTCACCGTCTGCGGCGGCTGACCGGCGACCACCAGGTAGATGGTGAACAGCAGGAGGGCGATCGAGATCCAGTGCAGGTAGGGCCGCTGCGCGGGCTGCATGAAGGCATCGGCCAGCAGCAGCACGCATGCCGCCACCACCAGATAGAACTCCGGCAGCATGATCAGGATGTCAGAGAGAGTGGGCATGTTCGATCCGATCAAATCTTGTGGATGGCGAGCCGCTGCGCCAGCTGTGCCACCGAGGTGTCCATCAGGTGCACCAGCGGCTGCGGCCAGATGCCGATGGCCAGCACGGCAGCGGCAAAGGCGACCAGTACGAACGTCTCGCGACCGTTGATCTCCTTCATCTCGGCCACGTGCGGATTGGTGATGTCGCCCCACAGCACGCGCTTGACCAGCCACAGCGTGTAGGCCGCGCCGATCACCAGGGTGAAGCCGGCGAACAGCGCGATCCACGGATTGGCGCTGAAGCTGGCCAGGATCACCATGAACTCGCCGACGAAGCCGCTGGTGCCCGGCAGACCGCAGTTGGCCATCGCGAACAGCACGTAGAAGAAGCCAAACCACGGCATCACGTTGATGACGCCGCCGTAATCCTTGATCTGGCGCGTGTGCAGCCGGTCATACAGCACGCCGATACAGGTGAACATGGCGCCGGAGACGAAGCCGTGCGAGATCATCTGCACCATCGCGCCCTGCATGCCGAGCAGCGCCATGTCGGTATTGCCCTGCTCGCGCACCAGCAGGAACGCGATGAAGATGCCCAGCGTGACAAAGCCCATGTGCGCTACCGAGGAGTACGCCACCAGCTTCTTCATGTCCTCCTGCACCAGCGCGACATAGCCGATGTACACGATCGCGACCAGGCTCAGCACGATCACCAGCCAGGCGTAATGCGCGCCCGCGTCCGGCGTGATCGGCAGGATGAAGCGCAGGAAGCCGTAGGTGCCGACTTTCAGCATCACCGCCGCCAGCACCACCGAACCGCCGGTGGGTGCCTCGACGTGCGCATCCGGCAGCCAGGTGTGCACCGGCACCATCGGCACCTTGATCGCGAACGCGATCAGGAACGCGAAGAAGATCCAGGTCTGCTCCTTCATCGTCAGCGGCAGCGCCGCCAGCGTGGCCATGTCGAACGTGCCCGCCTTCTGGTACAGGTACAGCAGCGCGATCAGCATGAATACCGAGCCGAAGAACGTGTAGATGAAGAACTTCAGCGTCGCATACACGCGACGCGGCCCGCCCCAGACGCCAATCAGGATGAACATCGGAATCAGGATCGCCTCGAACAGCGCGTAGAACAGCAGCGCGTCGGTGGCGCAGAACACGCCGATCAGCAAGCCCTCCAGGATCAGCATCGCGGCCATGTACTGCTGCGGACGGTCCTGGATTACCTCCCAGGCGCCGACGATCACCAGAATGCCGACGAAAGTGGACATCAGGATCAGGGCCACCGAGATGCCGTCCACCGCGAGGCTGTAATGCACGCCCCA
>JAJXTX010000085.1:2296-9968 GCA_021783385.1 Pseudomonadota bacterium | reverse complement strand
CTGGCTGTACAACTTCTGGCGCGACAAGGCGCATCCGCGCGGCATCTGGCGGCGCACCACGCTGGCCGAGTACCGCAAGACCGATCCGAAGTGGGAACTGCTGCTCGACCTCGATGCGCTGAACCAGGCCGAGGACAAGCGCTGGGTGTTCAAGGGCGTGCAGTGCCTGAGGCCGCAGTACCAGCGCTGCCTGATCTCGCTGTCGCCGGACGGCGGCGACGCGGTGACCGTGCGCGAGTTCGACATCCCCAGCAAGGCCTTCGTCAAGGGCGGCTTCGAGCTGCCGGTGGCCAAGACCGAGGCCGGCTGGATCGATGAAAACACGCTGTATGTCGGCACCGATTTCGGCCCCGGCAGCATGACCGAGTCGAGCTATCCGCGCATCGTGAAGGAGTGGCAGCGCGGCACGCCGCTGTCAGCCGCCAGCACCGTGTACGCGGGCAAGCCGACCGATCTGGCGGTCAGCGCCTTCCACGACCCCACACCCGGCTTCGCGCGCGACTTCGTCACGGTCGCCAAGGATTTCTTCCACAGCGAGCTGTACCAGCGCACGGGCGACAAGCTCATCCGCATCGACGTGCCGTCCGACGCCAGCGCCGACGCCCATCGCCAGTGGCTGCTGGTGCAGACACGCTCGGCGTGGACGGTCGGTGGCACCACCTACCCGTCCGGTGCGCTGCTGGCGACGAAGTTCGACGATTTCATGGCCGGCAAGCGCGCCTTCAGCGTGCTGTTCCGGCCGGACGCGCATACCTCGCTCGCCTCGTACAACTGGACCCGGCATCACCTGCTGCTGGACGTGCTGGACGACGTCAAGAGCCGGCTGGAAGTGCTGACGCCGCCGCCAGCCGGCTCAGCCACCCGCGCGTGGCAACGCCAGGCCCTGCCCGGCGCGTCGGCGATGAGCACGATCAGCGTGGTCGACACCGACCCCGACCGCAGCGACGAGTACTGGCTCGACGTCACCGGTTTCCTCACCCCATCCGCGCTGCAACGTGGCGTGCTGGGCAGCGTGCCGGCCGAGACACTCAAGCAGGAGCCGGCCTTTTTCGATGCCGCCAGGTTCCGCGTCAGCCAGCACTTCGTGCATTCGAAGGACGGCACCCGCGTGCCGTATTTCGAGATCGCGCCGAAAGACCTGCGGCTGGACGGCGCCAACCGCACCCTGCTGTACGGCTACGGCGGCTTCGAGGTGTCGCTGCAGCCGTACTACAGCGGCAGCGTCGGCCGCGCGTGGCTGGACCGCGGCGGCGTCTACGTGGTGGCGAACATCCGCGGCGGCGGCGAATACGGCCCGGCCTGGCACCAGGCCGCGCTGAAGGCGAAGCGCCCGCGCGCCTACGAGGATTTCGCCGCGGTCGCCGAAGACCTGATCCGCCGCGGCGTGACCTCCGCGCAGCATCTGGGTGCCGAAGGCGGCAGCAACGGTGGCCTGCTGATGGGCAACATGCTGACGACCTATCCGCAGCTGTTCGGCGCGATCGCCTGCGAGGTGCCGCTGCTGGACATGAAGCGCTACACCCACCTGTCCGCCGGCGCCTCGTGGATGGCCGAATACGGCAATCCGGACACGGCCGACTGGAACTTCATCAGGACCTTCTCGCCGTACCAGAACGTGAGGCAGGGCGTGCACTATCCGCCGGTGCTGTTCTATACCACCACCAGCGACGACCGCGTCGGTCCGGTGCAGGCGCGCAAGATGGCCGCGAAGATGGAAGGCATGGGCTACCGCAATGTGTGGTTCTACGAGAATCTGGAAGGCGGCCACGGCGCCGGCGCGGACAACAAGCAGGCCGCACTGATGCATGCGCTGGCCTATGATTTCCTGTGGGACCAGCTGAAGTAGGGCGCGCCCTGCCTGATCGCGGGCGCCGGGCGCCGATGCCGGCTCCTGCAGTAAGCTTTGTGCGTTCACCCGCCGACCGTGCCGCCATGCATCCACGCACCACCATCAGCCCCGCATTGCGCGAATGGATCCTCGCCACCACGCGCGCCGGCCACGGCGTACCGGAGGTGCTGCGGCTGCTGAAGGAGAGTGGCTACGATCCGCGCCAGAGCCGCAGCATGCTGGCCGAGGTATTGAAGCTGCCGCTGGCGGCGCTCACGGCCACCACCAGCGGCGCGGTCGGCTTGCCCGGCGGCCTGCGACCGACCCACCCGCGGCCACCCGAAGTCACGGTGGCGGGGCATACATTGCAGGTTTCGCTCAGCGTGGAGGCGCCGCCGCTGCGCGTGCTGGAAGGCCTGCTGTCCGAACATGAGTGCGCCGAGCTGATCGAACTGGCCCGACCGCGGCTGCAGCGCGCCCGCACCGTCGACAGCGAAGGCCGGCATCAGGTGGATCAGCGACGCACCAGCGAAGGCATGTTCTTCGCCCTCGACGAGCTGCCGCTGGTGGGCCGGATCGAGCAGCGCCTCGCTGCGCTGCTGGGCATGCCGGCCAGTCACGGCGAGGGGCTGCAGATCCTGCACTACCTGCCCGGCCAGGAATACGAGCCGCACTTCGACTGGTTCGATGCGCAGCAGCCCGGCTACGCCGCGATCACCGCCGCCGGCGGCCAGCGCGTGGCCAGCGTGGTGATGTATCTGAATACCCCGGCGGAGGGCGGCGGCACCGCGTTTCCGGCGCTCGGCCTGACGGTTACGGCGCGGCGCGGTTCGGCCGTCTATTTCGCCTACGAAGGCGGCGACCGCAGCTCGCTGCATGCGGGCCTGCCGGTGCTCGCCGGCGAGAAATGGATCGCCACCAAGTGGCTGCGCGAGCGGCCTTATCGGTACCAGGCGCAGGCCTAGAACGCTGTCGTGCGGATCACTGCTGCTGCGCTGCAGCAGCGTTTTGGCGTATCCTTGCCGACTGACTTTCCATCCCTCGCCAAGGACACCCCATGGGTTTGCATCTTGTCTCCGCCGGCCGCGACGTGCCGAGCGAAATCAACGTCGTCATCGAAATCCCCAAGGATGCCGAGCCGGTCAAGTACGAGGTGGAAAAAGCCAGCGGCGCGATCTTCGTCGACCGCATCCTGTCCACACCGATGCGCTATCCGTGCAATTACGGCTATGTGCCGGGCACGCTCGGCGGCGACGGCGATCCGCTGGATGCGCTGGTGATTCTGCCGCTGCCGCTGATCCCGGGCTCGGTGATCCGCTGCCATCCGGTCGGCATGCTGAAGATGACCGACGAGGCCGGCAGCGACGAGAAGCTGGTGGTGATCCCGATCGCCAAGGTGTTCCCCGGCTACGCCCACATCACTGACATGAAGGGCGTGTCGGCGCACTGGCTGGAACGCATCGGCCACTTCTTCGAGCACTACAAGGATCTGGAGAAGGGCAAGTGGGTGAAGGTGGAAGGTTGGGTCAGCGCCGACGAGGCCAAGGCCGAGATCCTGGCCGGCGTGCAGCGCTACCAGCTGGAACAGCACTGAGCGCACGCTGATCCTGTGGCGCGGCGGGGCGAGCCGCCGCGCCGCCGGCTGCCATCAGGCGTGCTTGCGGCCGGGCGGCTTACGGGGCGATGCCGGCTTGGCCGGTTCGCCCTTCTTGCCCAGATCTTCCAGCAGGGTGTTCATGTCCTCGGCGTGCTCTTCCTCCATCGCCAGGATGCCTTCGAGCATGCGCCGGGTGGTCGGATCATCAGTGCCGATGTAGTCGATGATTTCGCGATAGCTGTCGATCGCGATGCGTTCGGCGATCAGATCCTCCTTGATCATGTCGACCAGGTCATGGCCTTCGACGTAGTCGGCGTGGCTGCGGCCGAGCAGACCCTCGGGCGACAGGTTCGGCTTGCCGTCGAGCTGGGTGATGCGCTCGGCGATCAGGTCGGCGTGGCCCTGCTCCTCGGTCGCATGCTGCAGGAATTCGGCCTTGATGCTCTGCGCGTGGATGCCCGACGCCATGTAGTAGTGGTACTTGTAGCGCAGCACGCAGACCAGCTCTGTCGCCAGCGCGTGGTTCAGCAGCTTCACTACGGTGGGCCGGTCGGCGCTGTAGCCGGCCGTCATCGCGCCCTTCTCGATGTCCCTGCGCGCACGCTTGCGGATGTTCTCGATGTCGCTGACGAACGGCTTGCTCTTGGCCATGAACCTGCTCCCGCGCTGAATGGATGCGGGCACCGGCAGGAACGACGCGCCGGTGCCAGCTCATTGCGACAGCGTAGGAAGCCGCGCGCAAAAGTCAGGTGAAGAAGCGTCGCTTGATCAGCCACTCGTGCGCCGCTGTATCGCCTCAGCGCGGGCGATAGGCGCGCAGAAAGGTGGCCACGCCAGCCCGCGCCATCTCGGCAATCTCGGCCGCGGCAGTGACCGGGCATTCGTCGCAGGCGAACAACCGGCGCAGCAGCATGTCGCCCTTGATCAGCGAGAAGAACTGCACGCTGGCCGTCCTGACATCGGCGATCTCCAGCGCGCCATGCTCCACCGCCTGCCGCAGCAGCCGCTCCATCAGACCGTGCGTGCGCGCCGGCCCCTCTTCCCACAGCAGCTTGCCGTAACGAGGATTGCCCTGGCGGCAGTCGCTGAGAATGGCGCGGAAGGTGCCGACATTTTCCGCCTCGCAGTCGATCCGCATGTGCGCCTGCGCGATCGTGTGCAGGGTATCGCCGATATCGACCTGCGGATCGTATGCATAGATGTCCTCCGGCAGCAGATCGCGGATGCGCGAGCGGATGACTTCGCGAAACAGGTTGTCCTTGTCGCCGAAATGGCTGTAGACGGTGAGCTTGGAGACGCCGGCATCGGCGGCGATGGCGTCCATGCTGGTGCCGGCGAAGGCGTTGCGGATGAACAATGCCTTGGCCGCCGCCAGAATCGCCGCCCGCTTCTCCATATCCTTCGGGCGGCCGGGCCCTTGGGGTCTGATTTGCGCGCAGGTCGACATGCTTTCACCTTCACAAATGATGCTTGTCACTTTATTATACGCAGCGGTTCAATTATTTTCCAGAATGATGCTACCGCCCATTCAGTCTGCCGAGCGATGTCACACGCATTGCAAGGCTGGCGGATGACGCCCGTCAGGTGCTGGCGATGACTTCCGGCACTTCGTGGGCCGCCGTGCAGGCCGCAGGCTTGCGATTGTGGAGGCCGCATCGAGGGCTTATCCTTTTCGACATTTTTTGATCCTCACGGAAACCCACAGCATGGCGATGAACTTCGAGCAGGCGCGACAGAACATGGTGGAAAACCAGGTGCGTCCCTGGGAGGTGCTGGATGGCCGCGTGCTGGACGTCATCAGCCGCGTTCACCGCGAGGATTTCGTCGCCGCCGCGCATCGCCAGCTGGCCTTCGCCGACCTGTGCCTGCCGCTGGGTCACGGTGAAGTGATGATGAAGCCGGTGGTCGAGGGCCGCGTACTGCAGGCGCTGGAACTGCTGCCCACCGATCGCGTGCTGGAGATCGGCACCGGCTCCGGCTTTCTCACCGCCTGCCTTGCCGGGCTGTCGGCGCAGGTGACCAGCGTCGATATCCATGCCGACTTCATCACGGCTGCCTCCCAGCGGCTGCAGAGCACCGGCGTGGGCAATGCCACCCTGCACGTCGGCGAAGCCGTGAGCACGTGGCAGCCCGATGGCCAGTTCGATGTGCTGCTGGTGACTGGCGCGGTATTCACCGTGCCGCCGCGCTGGCTCAGCTGGCTCAAGCCGGGCGGGCGAGCAGTCGTGGTGCGCGGCCAGTCACCGGTGCAGCACGCAACCTTGCTGACCCATGAAGGCGGCGGTCGCTACCGCGAGGAAATCCTGTTCGAAACCGATCTGCCCTACCTGACCCACGCCGAGCCACCTTCGCGCTTCGTCTTTTGATTCCCACCGACCGCTCGCTCCCCACGAGGCACCCCATGCGTTTGAAGCTGCTCACCTTCGCCCTGGCCCTGGCCGTCATGTCACTGCCCAGCCACGGCGAGGATCTGCTGGATGCCTACCGCGAGGCGCGTGCCAACGACCCGGTGCTGTCGCAGGCGGACGCCACACGGCTGTCCACCGGCGAGGGCGTGGCGCAGGCGCGCGCGCTGCTGCTGCCGCAGATATCGGCCGGCCTCACGCTGAGCCAGACCAACGGCGGCGGCAGCAGCACGTTCCAGAACCCGAACAACCCCGGCACCTTCATCAGCACCAGCCAGTTCGGCCACACCCGCACACGCAGCCTCAACGGCACCATCAGCCAGACCATCTTCGACTTCAGCAAGTACGCCAACCTGGAGGCGGCACACTCGGCCGCCAGCGCCCAGGACGAGGCCTACGAGGCCGCGCAGCAGAACCTGTTCGTGCGCGTGGCCACCGCCTATTTCGGCGTGCTGACCAGCGAGGACCAGCTGGTGTACGCCAAGGCCAACCAGGATGCCTTCAAGCAGCAGTACGAGCAGTCCGACCAGCGCTACAAGGTGGGTCTCTCGGCGATCACCGACGTGTATCAGGCCAAGGCTTATTACGAGGCAGCCAAGGCGCAGACGGTGACCGCGCAGAACACCCTCAACGACGCGCGCGAGGCGCTCACGCAGATCACCGGCAAGCCCACCGGCCACCTGAAGAAGCTGCGCGACGATTTGCCGCTGCAGCCACCGGTGCCCGACGACCAGGACAGCTGGGTGAGGCAGGCGCTGAAGACCAATCCCAACCTGCTGGCGCAGCGCGACAACGTGGAGACGGCCGAGCACAACATCACCGCGGCGCGTGCAGGCCATCTGCCCACCATCAGCGCCGACCTCAGCTACGGCAGAAGCGCCAGCTGGTATCAGAACGCCAACATCCACAACGACCGCCCCAGCTCGACCACCATCGGCATCACGCTGAGTGTGCCGATCTTCTCCGGCGGCGCGACCCAGTCGCGCGTGCGCCAGTCGATCTACCAGCGTGACGCCGCCGCCGACGGGATGGAGGCGCAGCGCCGCCAGGTGATCCGCGACACGCTCAACTATTTCCGCTCGGTGAATGCCGGCATCAGCCAGGTGGAATCGGGCAAGTCGTCCGTCGAAGCCGGCCAGAAGGCGCTGGATGCCACCCGCGCCGGCTTCAGCGTGGGCACCAAGACGATCACCGACGTGCTGCTGTCGATCCAGACGCTCACCTCATCGGAAAGCAGCTACTCGCAGGCACGTCACCAGTTCATCCTCAACAAGCTGCTGCTGGAGCAGGCCGCAGGCACTGCCGGTATCAAGGACCTGGAAGCGATCAACGCGCTGCTGCAGTAGCCCGCAGCGCCATCGAAGGTCACGGCCGGGTCTGCCCTGGCCGTTTTTTTGCCGGCCCCGCCTATTCCTGCAGCAGCGTGTCGATCAGCTGCATGATGCGCCCCACCGCGCCGCGCTCGCGCTCGAACACCTGTTGCGCGGCCCGGCCCATGCGCTGGCGCTTGTCCGGGTCGCGCAGCAGCTGCAGCACGTCATGCCCGAGCTGCTGGTGGTCGGCTACCCGCTCGGCGCCGCCTTGGTCGATCAGGCTGCGCGTGATCTCCTCGAAATTGAAGGTGTGCGGCCCCACCAGCACCGGCGTGGACAGCGCCGCCGGCTCCAGCACGTTGTGGCCGCCAATCGGCACCAGGCTGCCGCCCACGAACGCGACCTCGGCCGCGGCGAAAAACGGCATCAGCTGCCCCATCGCATCGATCACGAACACCTGATGGGCGGCTGACGGCACGCCGTCGGCGCTGCGCGTACCCACCGCAAAACCGAGACTGCGCACCGAATG
>JAJXTX010000085.1:0-2196 GCA_021783385.1 Pseudomonadota bacterium | reverse complement strand
GCCTTGATCAGCGGCTCGGCCGCGTTGACCTCGCCCACCGATACCGCATGCACCCACAGGCTGCCGCTGAAACCGGGCGCCTCGAAGAAGCCGAAGCGCTCGGGCCAGCGCCGGTGATAGGGGCGCGAACGCACCCCGCGCGCCAGCAGCCGCAGTACCAGCAGCGGCGTCGCCAGATACATCGCGAGGGTATACAGGTGGCGCACACTCGATCTCCCGCTGGAACGCGGCAGTATAGGAGAGCCGACCGGGCAAACCGGCACGGCCAGCCGCGAACGTGACTGGCGCCGCGCTCCACTACAATGCCGATGATGCCCGGCCGCCTTCGCCCCACCCTCACCCCTTCATTGCTTTCACCGCGCCACTGGCCGGCGTGGCTGGGCGTGGCCGTGATCTGGCTGGTGGCGCAGCTGCCGTACCGCGCGTTGCTGTGGCTGGGTCGTCGGCTGGGGGCCTTGATCGCACGCATCCCCTCGGCGCGGCGACGCATCGCCGAGGCCAACATCGCGTTGTGCTTTCCCGAACTCGATCCCGCCGCGCGACGCGCGCTGGTCGACGCGAACCTGCGCGACATCGGCCTGATGCTGGTGGAGTTCGCGCTGGGCTGGCTGGGCAGCGATCGCCAACTCGCCGCCATTCCGACCCGCATCGAGGGCCTGCAGCACCTGCAGGCGGCGCGCGCGCAGGGTCGCGGCGTGCTGCTGGTCGGCGGTCACTTCTCGCATCTGGAGCTATGCGCGCGGCTGGTCTCGCAGCGCATTCGCATCGCCGGCATGTACCGCACCATGGATTCGCCGGTGTTCGAGTGGACCGTGCTGCGCGCACGCCTGCACTACGCCGACGCGATGTTCGAGAAGGACGACATCCGCGGCACGGTGAAATACCTGCGCGGCGGCGGCACGCTGTGGTACGCGCCGGACCAGGACATGCGCAGCAAGGAGGTGGTGTTCGCGCCGTTTTTCGGCGTGGCTGCGGCCACCATCACGGCGACGCATCATCTGGCGCGGATGTCGGGTGCGGTGGTGATACCGTTTTTCCACCGGCGGCTGCCACACGGCGAAGGCTACGCGCTGCGGCTGGAGGCGCCGCTGGAAAATTTCCCCGGACCGGATGTGCGGGCCGACACCGCACGCGTGAACGCGTGCATCGAGCAGATGGTGCGGGCGGCGCCGGAGCAGTACCTGTGGGTGCACAAGCGCTTCAAGACGCGGCCCGCCGGCCAACCCGAGATCTATTGAACATACCGCCGCGGGTGAGCCGACAGCCGCATGAAAGCCCGCCCCGCTGCAATACATGTCCCCGCCCGGGGACAATCGACCCTCACCTCCCACGTCATCGCGACCCGGAACCGAGCCATGGATCACGCCACCTCTGCGCCCAGCCGCGCCGTGCCGATCCTGATGTACCACAACATCGCGCAGGCGCCGCGCGAGCTGCGTGTCTATCGCAGCCTGTACGTCGGTCCGGGCGCGTTCGCGCGGCAGCTGTGGTTGCTGCGCCGGCTCGGCTACCGCGGGCTGTCGATGGCCGCCGCGATGCCCTATCTGCGCGGCGAGCAGCACGGCCGCGTCGCCGTGATCACGCTGGACGACGGCTACGTCGACAACCTGCAGCTGGCGCTGCCGATCCTGCAGCGCCACGGCTTCAGCGCCACCTGCTACGTGGTCAGCGGCAGCATCGGCGGGCACAACCAGTGGGACGCGCAGCGGCTGGGCATCCGCAAGCCGCTGATGTCGCTGGACGAGCTGCGCCGCTGGCACGACGGCGGCATGGAGATCGGCGCACACACGCGCAGCCATCCGCGACTGACCGAGTGCACCCAGCCACAGCTGCTCGACGAGATCGGCGGCAGCAAGGCCGAACTGGAGGACCGGCTGGGCCTGCCGGTGAACCAGTTCTGCTACCCCTACGGCGCCGCCGATGCGCGCATCGCCGCGATCACCCGTGAAGCCGGCTTTGCGGCCGCCACCACCACCGGACGCGGCCGCGCGACGCCGGGCATGGACCTCTGGCGCCTGCCACGGGTGCAGATCGCGCGGCACCACACGCTGGCGCATTTCGCCCTGCGCACGTTGACCCGCTACGAGGATCGGCGCGCGTGAAGTTTCTCTTCGTCGGCACCAATCCCGAGAACACCGGCGCGGCCAGCCATTTCGTGGCGCTGGTGCAAGCGCTGGTCGAGGCCGGCCATCCGGT
>JAJXTX010000084.1:2696-9969 GCA_021783385.1 Pseudomonadota bacterium | reverse complement strand
AGGTTGTCGCCAGGGACGCTGATCACCTCCACCGCGTCGGGCAGCTGGGCCATGCTGGCGAGCGGGTAGTCCTTGCCGCTGTGCTGCTGGATGCGGCCGTCCTTGAAGGTGATGGCCAGGTTCAGCGCGGCCGACAGCGCGTCGAGCGTGGCGCCGGCGACCTGGCCTTCCAGGCCCAGCGGGTTGATCACGCGGCCGACGTCGACGGCGCAGACCACACGCTGGATGACCAGCCGTTCGCCGTCCATGCCCACCTCGATCGCGTGCGCCACGTAGGCGCCGTTGATGTGCCAGCAGGCGAGGCCGAGGCCGTTGACGCTGCGCAGCCAGTTTTTCCACTCGATGCGGTCGGCGACCAGCGTGAGCACGTTGATCAGGCGCCCGGTGTCGAGCACGCCGCCGTTGCCCAGCGCGATCTGCCGCGGCGCGCCGAGCAGGCGCAGCTGGGTGTGCAGCGGATCCTCCTTCAGGCTGTGTGCGATCTCGTCGATGAAGCACTGCACCGCAAAGGCGTTGCTCAGGTGCGGCATGCCGCGCAGCGGGCCACGCGGAATCGCCGACGGCAGCGCGTACCAGTCGCTGCGCAGGTTGGGCACCAGCCCGGCGGGCAGCTGGTTGGCATCCACCTCGGAGGTCCACAGCTGGCCGTCGGGTACGCCGCGATGGTCCAGCGCGGAGGCGCTGGCCATGCGCTGGTCCCAGCCCAGCAGCTGGCGCTTGCGGTCGATGATCACGCTGAGCTGGTGCACGCTGCCGGAGCGGTAGTAGTCGTGGTCCAGATCCTGCTCGCGCGTCCACAGCAGGCGCACCGGCTTGTCGACCGCCTGCGCCAGCATCACCGCCTCGGCGACGTAGTCGTGATCTAGCCGGCGGCCGTAGCCGCCGCCCACGCGCGGCACGCTGATCTCGATCTGCGCGGGGCCCAGGCCGGTCAGCCGCTGCACCACCGCCCAGGCTTTCTGCGGCGCCTGCGTGGGCACGACCAGGCTGGCCTTGTCCTTGTCCAGTCGCACCAGGCAGTTCATCGGCTCGGCGGTGGCATGCGCCAGCCACGGCTGGAAGTAGCTTGCCTGCAGCCGCCGCGCAGCCTTCTTGCCGGCCGCTTCAAGATCGCCGTCGTCGCGCACGCGGGTGGTCGGCGCACCGCTGCCGGCGACCAGTGCAGCGGCCTGCTGCTCGAGCGCGCCGCTGCTTTCGCTGCCGCTGGGGCCGGGCGTCCATTCGAGCTTCAGCTTGCGCCGGCCCTGCAGCGCCGACCAGGTGTCCTCGGCCAGCACCGCCACCGCCGGCGCGATCACCGTGCTGCCCCACGGCTGGTTCGGCTCCGGCTGCAGCTGCACCACTTTCACCACGCCCTTCACTGCCAGCGTGTCGGCGGTGTCGATGCGCGCCAGCTTGCCGTCCGGCCACGGGCAATGCGCCAGCACGGCGACCAGCGCGTCGCCGAAGTGCTGGTCGATCGCGTAGCGGGCCTGGCCGGTGACGATGGTGCGCGCGTCGACGTCGCCGGCAGGCCGGCCGATCAGCTGATAGCGGGCAGGCGACTTCAGCGGCGGCAGGCTGTCGGGCAGCGCAATCTTGCTGGCGTCCTCGGCCAGGCTGCCATAGGTGAAGCGGCGGCCGTCGGGCGCGATCACCGTGCCGGCATCGCAGCGCAGCCGATCGGCCGGCACGCCGAGGCGGCGCGCGGCCGCCCGCAGCAACAGCCAGCGCGCGACCGCGCCGACCTGGCGCAGGTCGTTCCAGGCGGCCGGGATCGAACTGCCGGTGCCGCCGATCTGGCGGCCATAGGTCCAGCGCGGCTGGCCGTTGTTGTCCTCTACGCCGAGACCGAGCCCGACCACGCTGACGCGGTTCCAGTCGGCGTCGAGCTCGTCGGCGATGATCCGCGGCAGCGCGGTGGCCACGCCGGTGCCGGTGTCCGGATCGCGCGCGCCGATCAGCACGTTGCTGTCGCTGTCGATGCGCACGTAGGCGCCGAGGTCGAAGAAGGTATCGCCGAGCAGCGCCAGCGGCAGCGGTGCGGCATCCGCGTCGGCGATGCGGATGCCGACCAGCAGCGCGCCCGCGCCGCCGGCCAGCACCTGCAGGAAGCGGCGACGCGAAAGCCGCAGCAGGTCGGGTCGGCCTGCCACCGACTGGCCCGCAGCAGGCCGGCTCGTATCAGGCATGCCGCCGTCGTCGCGCTGGCGTCCGCTCATGGCTGGCCTGCCTTGCCGGCGGCGGCGCGCTTGATCGCGCGGCGCACGCGCGTCTGGTTGCCGCAGCGGCACAGGTTGGACAGCTGGTCGATGTCGTCGTCGGCGGGATGCGGCTGGCGCCGCAGCAGCGCGACCGAGGCGATCAGCCAGCCCGGCACGCAGTAACCGCAGCCGATCGCGTCCTCGTCGATGAAGGCCTGCTGGATCGCGTGCAGGGTACCGTCGTTGGCGGCCAGGCCCTCCACCGTGGTGATCTGATGGCCGGCCAGCTGCTCCATCGGCAGCGTGATGGCCGACGCCGGCTTGCCGTCCAGCAGCACCAGGTCGGCGCCGCTGTCACCGTGCTCGCCGGCGTACTTGGTGCCGGTCAGCCGCAGCACGTCGCGCAGGTACCACAGCAGCGGCATCTGCGGATCGCCGGTATGCCGGAAGTGCTCGCCGTTGATCTGCAGATCGATGCCCGCGCGTATTTTCTGGGGCACGATAGTGTCGGTAGTGACCGGCAGGGCTTGCACGGGCGCCATTCAAATCTCCTCGATAAGCGGTCCGCGCATTGTGGCATTGCCGCGCCCGGCTTAGACACGCGCGCCGCTGAACAGCCGCCGCCAGACAAAGTAGACCGGTACCCCGGCGCCGATGATCAGCAGGCCGATGCCCGCATGCAGCGGGTTGTCGCGCATCGTCGCCAGCACCACCCAGCCGACCACCGCGATGAACAGCAGCGGCAGCCACGGATAGCCGGGCACGCGGAAGCGGAGCGCGCCGTCATCGTGGCGGCGGTACCAGAACAGCGTGGCCACGCCCACCGCGCAGGCCAGCCAGTCGCCGAAGGTGGCGTAATCCAGCAGCTGGCCATAGCTGCCCGACAACGCCAGCACGATCGCCCAGCCGGACAGCAGCAGCAGCGCCAGGTTCGGCGTGCGGTAGCGCGGGTGCAGCCGCGCCACCGCGCGGAAGAACAGGCCGTCCTCGCCCATCACCTGCAGCACGCGCGCGCCGGCCACCAGCGTGATGTTGCAGAAGCCCAGCGCGGAGATCGCCACGCCCAGCGCGATCACCTTCCCGCCGAACGGGCCGACCACCCGCTGCATCACGTCCGCGGCCGGCGCGCGGCTGGCCGCCAGGCCGGCGTGGCCGAGCACCGCCAGATAGGCCACGTTGACCAGCACGTACGCGCCGATTACCAGCAGCATGCCGAACAGCAGTGCGCGCGGCAGCGTGCGCTGCGGGTCGTGCACCTCGCCCGCCAGGTTGTTGAGATAGGTGAAGCCGGAGTAGGCGAACAGCACCGGCAGCGCGGCGCCGATGAAGCCCGCGCCGGCGCGCGTCGGGTCCGCCGCCAGCACCTCGCCATGGCCGGCGCCGGCCAGCAGCAGTCCGCATGCCACCAGCACCGCCACCGCCAGCAGCTTGAGCAGGGTGAACAGGTTCTGGATCTGCGCGCCCAGCCGCAGCCCGAACAGGTTCAGCCCGGCCACGAACACCAGCGCGCCCACCGTCAGCGGCAGCGCCCATGCCGGCGGCAGGTTGAACAGCGCGCAGGCGTAGCTGGCGAAGATCGTCGCCACCGCCGCGCTGGAGCCGGAGTAGATCACCAGCAGCATGGTCCAGCCGAACAGGAAACCGGCCAGCGGACCGAACGCCTCGCGCAGGTAGACGTAGCTGCCGCCCGCCTGTGGCCGCCGCGCGCCAAGCTCGGCGTAGCACAGCGCGCCGATCAGCGTGAGCACGCCGGCGCCGGCCCACATCAGCAGCAGCGCCAGCCCGGAGCCGGTGCGCTGTGCGGCAATGCCGGGATTGAGAAAGATGCCGCCGCCGATGATGCCGCCGACCACGATCAGGGCGGCGTCCCACGGACGCAGGCGGCGCAGGTAGCCGTGGGCGGGGTCGGGTGCTTGCACGCGGAGGCGCCGTGGTGATGGACGATGCGCGAGCATGCTGGCTCGGCGTCATCCCGGCAAGCGCTGCGGGCGAGTTTGCCGCGGTGCAGGCTTCAGCGGGATGTCGACGACGGCCGTCGCTGATCAGCCCATCCGCATCGGCACGCGCCGGGCCATCCGCCAGGCCGCGTTTGTTCCGCCGCGGCGGCGTGAACCGACGGCGGCCGGGACGCCGCACTCAGGCCGGCTCGTCCTCCCAGTGCAGCTCGCCGCGCACGCCGATCGCGCAGGCGCCGCCGATGGTGATGGCGCCGCTGGCCGCATCGCGCGCCACTTCCACCACACCGTCGCGGCCCACCTCGCGGCCCTGGCTGGCGCGGTAGCGCAGGCCGTAACCGCCCGGGTCGCCGCGTTCGGCCAGCATGGCCATGATCGCCGCATTGGCGCTGCCGGTGACCGGGTCCTCGGGAATGCCGTCGGCCGGGCAGAACGCGCGCACCGCCATCGCCGCGGCGTCGTTATGCTCGCGGCCGAACACGCTGACGCCGACCGCTGAATGGCCGAGACAGATCGTGGCGATGGCGTGCATGTCCGGCTGCAGCGCCCGCACCACGGTCGCCTCGCGCAAGTCGCACAGCAGCCAGTGCGGCCCGTTGTCGACCAGGCACGCCTGCGCCGCGGTCAGCTCGACTTGCAACGCCAGCGCCAGCGACCTGCGCAACGCGTCGTCCAGCGCATGAAGTCGCGCCGGTGGCGCCTGCACGTGGATGATCCGAGCGGCATCGTCGCCGATCACCTGCACCGGCAGCAGGCCGGCCGCGCATTCCTGCACCAGCGCGCGTTTGCCCGCGGGCACCAGGCCCAGCTCGATCGCCGCATAGGCGCTGCCGACACTGGGATGACCGGCGAACGGCAGCTCCTGCCGCGGGGTGAAGATGCGCACGCGGTAATCCGCCTGCGCCTGCGTCGGCGGCAGCAGGAAGGTGGTCTCGGAAAGGTTGGTCCAGCGCGCGATGCGCTGCATGGTGTCGCCGTCGAGGCCGTCCGCGTCCGCCACCACGGCCAGCGGGTTGCCTTCGCACAGGCGGCGGGCGAACACGTCCAGTTGCAGGAATCGGCGCGGGCTTGGCATGGCTTGGAAGGCGTGGGGCAGAGGCCGCTGACCATGCCACCGGCGCGTGCCGGCAGGCAAGTGCGCCGCGCTTCGCCGCGCCGCGGCCAGAACCGGGCGGCCCGCTTGCGGCACAATACGGCGGTTGCGTGCGGCCCCGGCCCCGCCACCGCCTAGTGTCCATCCATCGAAAGCCGCCCATGACCATCATCAAGCAAGCCGACCTGATCCAGTCCGTTGCCGACGCACTGCAGTACATCAGCTACTACCACCCGGTCGACTACATCAAGGGCCTTGCCGCCGCGTACGAGCGCGAGCAGAGCCCTGCCGCGAAGGACGCGATGGCACAGATCCTGATCAACTCGCGCATGGCCGCCGAGGGGCATCGGCCGCTGTGCCAGGACACCGGCATCGTCACCGTGTTCGTCAAGGTCGGCATGAACGTGCAGTGGGACGCCACGCTGTCGCTGGACGAGATGATCAACGAGGGCGTGCGCCGCGCCTACAGCGACCCGGACAACACGCTGCGCGCCAGCATCCTTGCCGACCCGGCCGGCAAGCGCGTCAACACGAAGGACAACACGCCGGCGGTGATCAACGTCAGCATCGTGCCGGGCGACACCCTCGACGTGATCGTGGCGGCGAAGGGCGGCGGCTCCGAAGCGAAGTCGAAATTCGCGATGCTCAACCCGTCCGACTCGATCGTCGACTGGGTGCTGAAGACCGTGCCCACCATGGGCGCCGGCTGGTGCCCGCCAGGCATGCTCGGCATCGGCATCGGCGGCACCGCCGAGAAGGCGATGCTGCTGGCGAAGGAGGCGCTGATGGAGCCGATCGACATCCAGGAGCTGATCGCGCGCGGCCCGTCCAATCGTGCGGAAGAGCTGCGCATCGAGCTGTACGACAAGGTCAACGCGCTGGGCATCGGCGCGCAGGGCCTGGGCGGTCTCACCACCGTGCTCGACATCAAGGTGAAGGACTACCCGACCCACGCGGCGAACCTGCCGGTGGCGCTGATCCCGAATTGTGCGGCGACCCGCCATGCGCATTTCACGCTGGACGGCTCCGGCCCGGTCGCGCTCGATCCGCCGTCGCTGGAAGACTGGCCCAAGCTCACCTACAACCCGACCAACGCGCGCCGCGTGGACCTGGACAGCATCACGCGGGACGAGGTCGCCAGCTTCAAGCCGGGCGAAGTGCTGCTGCTCAACGGCAAGCTGCTCACCGGCCGCGACGCCGCGCACAAGCGCATGGTCGACATGCTGAACCGGGGCGAGCCGCTGCCGGTGGATTTCCGCGGCCGCTTCATCTATTACGTCGGTCCGGTCGATCCGGTGCGCGACGAAGTGGTCGGCCCGGCCGGCCCCACCACGGCGACGCGCATGGACAAGTTCACCGAGCAGGTGCTCAGCGAAACCGGCCTGCTCGGCATGGTCGGCAAGGCCGAGCGCGGCCCGGCCGCGATCGAGGCGATCAAGAAGCATCGCTCGGTTTACCTGATGGCGGTCGGCGGCGCGGCCTACCTGGTGGCCAAGGCGATCAAGGCCAGCCGCGTGGTCGGCTTCGCCGATCTGGGCATGGAGGCGATCTACGAGTTCGAGGTGAAGGACATGCCGGTGACCGTGGCGGTGGATTCCGCCGGCACCTCGGTGCATCAGACGGGGCCGCGGGAGTGGCAGGCGCGCATCGGCAGGATTCCGGTGGTTGTTCAATAAAGGGGTGTGCGCAGCCCACCCCTGCGCCTCCTCTCCCCACCGGGCATCAGTCCCCTTCTTGGGAGAGAGGATTGCCTGTCCTGAGCCTGGCGAAGGGAGGTGAGGGGGCTCGCGCGAAACTCGCATCAAGGCTCTTGTCTGTGCCTTCCCGTTCCCTCAACGGGAGAAGCGGCCTCGGACTTGATCTCGGCGCCGGTGCGGGCGGCGCGTGAGGCTGTCGACGATCAAGAGCGTTCCGTTCGCCTGCGGCGACCGGGTCACTTTTCTCTGCCTGGCCAGAGAAAAGTAACCAAAAGAGAGGCCACCCCGCTTCCGCGCCTCGCCGGTCTGTGACCGGCGAGGTCCGCGTGCGGGCTACGGGATTTG
>JAJXTX010000084.1:0-2605 GCA_021783385.1 Pseudomonadota bacterium | reverse complement strand
GGTCGCCAAAGGCGAACGAAACGCTTTAGCTCTCCCATCCCCCGTAGCGCCCACCTATCGCCACCGATTCGCCTAATCTTCTCCACCAGCAGCCCAGGGAAAAATCTATCGGGAAGCAGATTTGGCAGTCTAAACGTCCAAACACCACGCATGGTTGCAATTCAATTGCCGCAGCGCAACACTGGGAGGATTCGCTTCCCGCAACCATGGCCCGATTGCCCGTGACCCTGACTAGCCCCGAGCCGCTTGCCGCGGACGCCCCCTGGATCGTGATGAAGTTCGGCGGCACCAGCGTCGCCACGCTGCCGCGCTGGCAGAACATCCGTGAGCTGGTTGCCGGTCGCCGCGCCGAGGGCGCGCGCGTGCTGGTGGTGGTCTCCGCGCTCACCGGCATCACCGACGCGCTGAAGCAGCTGTGCGCCGAGGGCGATCCGGGCAAACGCAGCGAGGCGGCGCGGGCGATCGCGCAGCGCCACTACGCGCTGCTGGAGCACATGCAGCTGGCGCTGCCGGAGACGCTGGGCGCGCGCCTGCACGATCTGGCAAGGCTGGCTGCGGAAGGCCCGGCATCGTCGGGCGAGCTGGCGTGGCAGGCGCAGGTGCAGGCGCACGGCGAGCTGATGTCGAGCGCGCTGGGCGCCGCGTTCCTCAGTCACAGCGGGCTGGCCACCGAATGGCTGGACGCGCGCGACTGCCTTACGGCGGTGGCGCTGCCGAACCAGAACGAGCGCACGCGGCTGCTCTCCTCGATGGTCGATTCGCGCCACGATCCGCGGCTGGGCGCGCGGCTGGCCGGGCGGGGCGAGGTGTTCATCACGCAGGGCTTCATCGCGCGCGAGGGCGCTTCGGAGCAGGGTGCCGGCCGCACCGTGCTGCTCGGTCGCGGCGGCTCGGACACTTCGGCGTCGTACTTCGGCGCGCTACTGAAGGCGCAGCGGGTGGAGATCTGGACCGACGTGGCCGGCATGTTCACCGCCAACCCGCGCCAGGTGCCGGGCGCGCGGCTGCTGCAGAAGCTCGACTACGAGGAGGCGCAGGAAATCGCCTCCACCGGCGCCAAGGTGCTGCATCCGCGCTGCCTGTCGCCGCTGCGCGAACCGCGCGTGCCGCTGCTGATCAAGGACACCAACCGGCCCGAGCTGGACGGCACCGTGATCGGCCCGGAGGTGCGCGAGCACGCGCCCAGCGTCAAGGCGATCAGCGCACGCAAGAACATCACGCTGGTGTCGATGGAATCGGTCGGCATGTGGCAGCAGGTCGGCTTCCTCGCCGACGTGTTCGCGCAATTCAAGCAGCATGGGCTGTCGGTGGACCTGATCGGCTCGGCCGAGACCAACGTGACGGTGTCGCTCGACCCTACCGAGAACCTGCTCGACTCCGACGCGATCGCCGCGCTGGCCACCGACCTGGCCAAGGTGTGCCGGGTCAAGGTGATCGCGCCGTGCGCCGCGATCACCCTGGTCGGCCGCGGCATGCGCTCGCTGCTGCACACGCTGTCCGGCGTGCTGGCGGAGTTCGGCCAGCTGCGCGTGCACCTGATCTCGCAGTCCTCGAACAACCTCAACCTCACCTTCGTGGTCGACGAGGAAGTGGTCGACACGCTGCTGCCGCACCTGCACGAGCTGCTGATCGCCGCCGGCGCCCTGCGCACCGACGACAGCGCGCTGTTCGGCCCGAGCTGGCAGGCGCTGTACGGCAGCGGCGAGCTGGCGGCGCCGGCCGCCGCGTGGTGGCATGCCGCGCAGCGGCCGCGCCTGCTGCAGCTGGCTGCCGAGGCCACGCCGCGCTACGTCTATCACCTGCCCACCGTGCGCCAGCAGGCGCGCGAGCTGAAGTCGCTGGCGGCGGTGGATCGGCTGCACTACGCGGTGAAGGCGAACACGCATCCGGCGATCCTGCGCGCGCTGGCGCAGGAGGGCTTCGGCTTCGAGTGCGTCTCGCCGGGTGAGCTGAAGGCGGTGCTGGCGGCCGTGCCGGACACCGCGCCGCTGCTGTTCACGCCCAACTTCGCGCCGCGCGCCGATTACGCCTGGGCCTTGACCACGCGCGCCACGGTGTCACTGGATTCGCTGTATCCGCTGGAGCACTGGGGCGAGCTGTTCCGCGGCCGCGAGATCGTGCTGCGGGTGGATCTTGGCCGCGGCCTCGGCCATCACGAGAAGGTCCGCACCGGCGGCACCGGCAGCAAGTTCGGCCTGCCGGTGGAGCAGCTCGACGCGTTCCTGCGGCTGGCTGACGTGCACGGGGTGAGCGTGCGCGGCCTGCACGCGCATCTGGGCTCGGGGATACTCGACGACGCGCACTGGGGCGAGGTCTACGCGCAGCTGGCCAGCCTGGCCGAGCGCATCGGCAGCGTGGCCTTCATCGACATCGGCGGTGGCCTCGGCGTGCCGTCGCACCCGGGTGAGGCGCGGCTGGACATCGCCGGGCTGGACCGCGTGCTGCGCGAGGTGAAGGCCGCCTACCCGCACTACCAGCTGTGGATGGAGCCGGGCCGCTACCTGGTGGCGGACGCCGGCGTGCTGCTCACCCGCGTCACCCAGCAGAAAGGCAAGAGCGCGCTGCGCTACCTCGGCGTGGACACCGGCATGAACAGCCTGATCCG
>JAJXTX010000083.1 GCA_021783385.1 Pseudomonadota bacterium | reverse complement strand
CGCCGCTGGCGCAGGCACGCGTGCTCGAGGACGAAGGCTACGAAAGCCTCGCCGCGCTGCCGAAGGACACCGCGCTGGCCTTCATCTGCCACCACGGCATCTCCAGCCGCGCCATGGCCGAGCGCTTCGCCGCGCACGGCTTCAGCAACCTGCACAATGTGGAAGGCGGCATGGACGCGTGGGCACGCGAGGTGGATGCGGGCGTGCCGCGGTACTGAGACGGTCCGGTCATCCGGCTGCCCCGGCCGGAGACCCGCTCGATGTTCCAGGTCGACAACCGATCACCGCACGAGCCTGTTCAGGTCTCGGCGACAGGCAGCTCGCAGGCCTGGTTGAAGTCACCCATCGCTTCGACCAGGTCGGTCACCGCCGCGCGTTCGGCCTCGGTGAGATCCGGATTCCAGCTGTCGAAAATCAGCACCACGCGGGTCTCGTCGCTGCGGTTCCACGCTTCGTGTTCGAACGTGTCATCGAACGTCACGCAGCGTCCCATCTGCCACTCGTGGATCTCGCCGCCCACGCGCAGGGCACAGTCCGCCGGCACGATCAGCGGCAAATGCGTGACCAGCCGCGTGTTGGTGACGCCGCGGTGCGGCAGGATGTGCGTGCCGGGACTCAGTACCGAAAAGAGCGTCTCCGGCGCGTGATCGCGGATGCGAACCAGCGGCAACGCATCCAGCAGTGCGGCGGTCGCCGGACAGCTTGCGCAATGCGCGTCATAGCGCGTGCCGTGGCGGTAGAAGAAATAGGCATCCCACGCCGCCTGCTGGCTGCCGGAAGAGCGCAGCATCTCCTGCGCATCCTGCGGCGACTGCGGGCCCAGAAACGCCTCCAGCTCCTGCTGGCGGGAAAGCACCGCGTCGAGTTCGGCACGCACCGTCGCCGTGGCATCCTCCAGCGCATCCAGCCAGGGAAACCGTTCGCGCGGGTAGTAAGGCTGACTGGGCACGTCCGGAAAATAGAGAAACTTCGGCAGCTGACGAGGGTCGGGGATGTTCGCCGGCTGTTCGCCGCAGTAGATTGCCAAGCTGCGCTCGACCCGCGCCAGTTCAGCGGCGCCGTAACGCTGACGCAGGGGTTCGAGGAGATCACTGAACAGCCGGTGGCGTTCGCGATTGACGTATGCGATGGCGTATTTCACGACGTCGCGCAAATCCTCAGCGGTATTGGCGTCACTCAGCCAGCGCCCCTGCAGCTGGGCGGTACGAATGGCCATGAAATACGCCACCAGCGCCTCATTCGCGTGGCCGAGTTGCTCCAGCGCAATACCCAGCTTCAGCCGGGCCACAAACAGCTCCGGCGCACGCCGCAGACACTCGCGCAAACTGGTCGCCGCGCCGCTGAAATCCCCCATCGCCAGCTGGACAGAACCCAGCTGGCGATGGATGGCCGGATCGTTCGGCCGGATCCGCGCGGCGCGCTGCAACAGCTCGACCGCACGCTGATGCTCGCCCCGCGAAAAATGGCGATTGGCGAGAAACTGCAGCGACTCCAGATCATCCGGCTGCATGCCCAGCAGTCGAGCAAAAAAAGGCTCGGCCAGGATCGGCTCACGACGGCTCAGATGCTCATGTGCCAGTGCGCGACACACGTCAGGGTTGTTCTCGAAAGGCTTGTTCATCGCAATGCGTGCATCCTGATGCCGGGTCAGCGCGGGCGGGCGGCACGCCCGGGCGCAGGATAGGGTCGAGCGGGCATAATACGCGTTCATGGCTAGCTCTGACCCGCCTGCTGCCTGCACAGGTCACGGTCAGGAATCCGCCGGATCACGGGCAGCCGGATCCATCGGGTCTGCTGAACCTTCGGAGGCTGGATGACGCCGCGACTGGATGGATTGACAAGCACCGCCTTGCAGGGCGTGATGGCCGCTGCCCAGTCGCTGGATGCCGGTCGGGTGGATGAGGCCAGCCGCCAGCTGGCGGGGGTGTCGGCGACGCATCCGGATCATCCCGAGGTGCTGCGCATGCTCGCGGGCATCATGGGTATGCGGGGGCAGCATCAGGAGGCGATTGCCTGCATGCGCCGTGCGCTGACGCAGCGTCCCGATGACGCGGTCTATCACAACACGCTGGGCACGCTGCTGGGACAGGCCGGCGAATACGACGCAGCCATCGCCTCGCTGCGCCGCACCTGCGCGTTGCAGCCGGAGATGGCGATCGCCTGGTACAACCTCGGCGTGATGCTGACCCGCTGCGTGCGCAACGAGGAGGCCATCGAGGCACTGCAGCGTGCCGTGGCACTGGCACCCGATCACATGTCCGCGCGCGCGCTGCTGGCCGACATGCTGCGTATGCGCGGACGCGTGGGCGAAGCTGCGGTGGAATACCGCCGCGTGCTCGCCGAGCAGCCATGGGCGGGCATGGCCTGGTGGGGCTTGGCCGATATCAAGATCGCGCGTTTCAGCGCGGACGATATCGCGCGCATGCAGACCGCGCTGCGGCATCCGGCAGCAGGAGACGATGATCTGATCGCCGTCGGCTTTGCCCTGGCCAAAGCGTTTGATGACAACGACCGTCCCGTCGATGCGCTTGCCGCGCTGGCGCAGGCCAATGCGATCGCCCGCCGTCGCAGGCACTGGGATCGCCAGGGATTTTCCGCGGGCGTCTCGGCTGTCCATGCAGCCTTCAGTACGGAAATGGCTGCGGCACCTCCGCTGCTCGGCAGCGAGGTGATTTTCATCGTCGGCCTGCCCCGCTCCGGTTCGACCCTGGTCGAACAGATCCTGGCATCGCACTCCCGGGTGGAAGGCGCGGGCGAACTGCCCGACCTGCCGCTGGTGCTGGGCGAGGAGTCACGCCGACGCAACCAACCGTTCCCGCGCTGGTGCAGCGCCATGCTTGCGGCGGATTGGGAGCGACTGGGATGCCGCTACCTTGAACGCACCGCCCACTGGCGCCGCAGGCGCGCGGTATTCACCGACAAGCTGCCAAGCAACTGGATCTACCTGGGTGCGATCCGGGCCATGCTGCCGGGGGCGCGCATCATTGGCTGCCGGCGCGACCCGCTGGAAACCTGTTTCTCCTGTTATCGGCAGCGGCTGGACAACAACGAATACACACGTGACTTCCACGATCTGGCCAGCTTCTGGAACGACTGCGATCGAACTCTGAAGCACTGGGGCGCGCGCTGCCCGGAGCACGTCTTCCAGCACGACTACGAGGCGCTGTTAGCCGACCCGGCCGGCCGGATCCGCCAATTGCTGGATTTCTGCGGACTGCCGTTCGAGGACGCCTGCCTGCGCTTTCATGAAAACGTGCGCGAGGTGCGTTCGCCGAGCGCCACGCAGGTGCGTCAGCCGCTGCGCGCGGATACTGCACGCGCCCCCGCCTACGGCGCGCTGCTCGACCCACTGCGAGCCGCACTCGGCATGGCACCTTGGCAAGGTTAGTGACCATGCATGCGTCTGCGTCGCCATCGATTTCCCGGGTTGGCAGGATGCCTGCTGCCGGTTTGCGCCAGGCCGTGGTTCCGTGACCATCGATACCGACGCCTCGCCGCTGGCTGGCCGCTGCGCAGCTGCGCTGGCCGCGTACGATCGACAGCCGGAGCATGGCGAGATCGCCTGCCGTGCCCTGGTCGACAAACTCGCCGGCGCACCGCTTGCCGACTGGCTGGAATGCGCCCAGTCGCTGGTCCTGCGCGGGGATGCCAGGGCGACGCTAGCCGTGCTGGAGGCCGCATCGCAGGAGCATCCGAAATCGTCGGACCTGCGCGTGGCGATGGCTGGCGCACTGTTGTCAAACCATGATACCGACCGGGCCGAATCGCTGCTGCGCGACGCGCTCTCCACCGACCCAGGTCACGCCGCAGCAGGTTTTTTGCTGGCCCGCATGCTGAAGGGGCAAGGCCGCATGCGCGCGATGGCCGAGGTGCTGCAGGCGCTGTTCCGGGATCAACGTCAAGACCCGGAACTGATGATCCAGGCGATTGAACTGCTCGACGACGCAGGCTGTCAGCGCGTGGCCGCCGAACTCTGCGAACGGGAGATCAACGCGGGATCGGATGACCCGCGCCTGCATGCCTATGCGGGCATGCTGCTGGCCCAGATGGGGGAGTTCGAACGCGCGCGCGCGCGTCACGAGTTCGCGCTTGCCAGAACTCCCCAGGCGCTCGAATGGCATGTACCGCTGGGGCTGAGTGATCTGCAGCGATACACCAGCCGCGAACACCCCGACTTCGGCGTGTTCCACGCCGCGCTGAAGCAAGCCGGGCTGAGTGAGCGGGCACGCGCATCGCTGCTGTTCGCGTTGGGCAAGGCGTACGACGATATCGCTGACTACGTCCAGGCTGCCCACTACCTGCGGGAAGCAAATGCCATCGTGCACGCAACCATCCGCTGGTCACGCAAGCAGTGGCGCCGCAGCATCGAGGCGCGCATCAGCCGTCGTATGCCCGCAACATCACTAGCAGCACCCGCAGACTGGACGCCGATCTTCATGGTCGGCATGCCGCGCTCGGGCACCACCCTGCTGGCGGAGCTGCTGGCGCGCCATCCTCAGGTCTGCCATCGCGGTGAGCTGACATGGCTGCCGACGCTGGCCGAACAGCTGACCGCCGGCAATGGCGACTGTCGTGCGCGTCTTGAAAACGCCGCTGCGACCTATGCCGCCCACCTGCGGCAGGACGACTCCGACGCGCGCTGGTTCATCGACAAGCAGCCGTTCAACTTCCTGCATGTCGATCTCATCCTGGCGCTGTTCCCGAACGCCCGGATCATTCACTGCGTGCGCAATGCGCGCGACAATGCACTGTCACTGTGGATGCAATCGTTCCAGCCCGGCAGGCAGGAGTACGCCTACGATTTCCCCGATATCGGCGCGGTCATCCAGGGCTCACGCCGACTCATGGCTCATTGGTTGCAGCGCTACCCCGATGCGATCCGCACGGTGGCTTACGAATCAGTGACCACGGCCCCAGCAACCTGCCTCCACGAACTGTCAGCGTGGCTGGAACTGCCCTCGCACGACCTGTTCGGCAGCCGCAGTACGACCACGTCCATCAGCACCGCCAGCCTGTGGCAGGCGCGCCAGCCCATCCACACCCGCTCGGTGCAGCGCTGGCGACACTACGTCGCCTACCTCCCCGAGCTCCTGCAGATTCCCGACCGTTAAACGAGATCTCGATCACGGTCACGGCAAACTTTGCGGCGACTGATCGCCAATGGAATAGCCCCAATGGTCGAGCATCGGCTGGAGTATCGGCAGAGCCGGCGCCAGTGCGTCTCGATAACGAAGCCAGCGATTCAGACCCTTGCGGTTCACCGGCTGGATCACCTGGGTGTAGCTGGGCGTGGCGATATAACCCTTGTCGCGCGCATGCTGGTCGAACCGCAACATGGATGAAGCGTCCTCGATGCCAAGAAAGCTTGCAATCTGCTGCGTTTGCCCGGCGGTGTCGGCAACCAGATCCTCATAACGCGAGACGAACACCTCGGGCTGAAGAACGCGCACGTGATAGAGCCAGCATTCCATCGCAGTGACATAGGCTGTAGCCAGTCGTTCGATGCTGGAGCAGGCCGAAGCCAGCACCGTGGAGCGGAAGTTCTGCATGTAGTTGCTGATCAGCACATCACAGGGATGCCGCAGCGCCAGAATGAACCTGGCCTTGGGAAACAGGCGATGGATCATCGGCAGCCACAGCATGTTCATCGGATTCTTGTCCACCAGCTGCGTGTCCCAACGCCGTGGCACCTTGGTGCAAGCCATGCTCACGTAGGCCTTGCGCAGCTCGTCACAGTCGCTTTGGTCGAGCTTCTCGATGTCCTGCGGAAACTGGAATCCCTTCAGCGCAAGCTGATCGACCAGAATATTGAAGAAGGGCCGTTCGTCCATCGACTGCAGACGCGGGTGCGCATCAAGCATCTGTTCCAGCAACGTGGTTCCTGAGCGCGGGAAACCCACGATGAAAACCGGCGACTGATCGGCGTCGGGCGCGAGCAGCATGGGCCAGCGCCGGTAATCCGCCGCAGTGACGCGACCCACGGCCGAGGGCAGCACCGGCGCGTCGGCCGCCAGCCGATAGGGCACCACCAGCCGCATTTCCTCCACCTGACGCTCATGCGCTATTTCGAGTGCCCGCAGTGCGGCCGGCAGGTCGCCGAGCTTGTCGCAAATGCCGGCAAGCACAAAGTAGTGCGCATAGTCGCCCTTGTTCCTCGCCCCGGCGTTTTCCAGCAATGCACGCGCCTCAGCCAGATGACCCTTGCGTTGTGCGAGAGTGGCGTACTGGTGGGTCATCTCCAGGCGTGCGGCGTCATCGATGACAGCATGGGTTGCAGCGATCTGCTGCAGCAACTGCTCCGCACTGTCCAGCTTGTTTACACGCTCGTATACGCTGGCAAGCAGCAGTTTCGCTTGCAGGTGCGATGGCGCCAATCGCAGCGTGTCCTCCAGCAATAGTTGCACCGTGTTGGCGTCTCCAAGCGCCAGCTTGAGACAGGCAAGCTCGAACTGCAGCTCCGGCTCCAGCGGCAGCCACTGACGCCATGGTTTCAGCAGCTCATCGACACGATGGTCGTCGCGGCAGGCCGAGCAGGCCCGCGCCGCGTGAATCCGGATGGCCGGTGATTCCGGCTCGAGATCGAACGCATCAAGCAAGCGTTCGCGCGCAAGGATGTAGTCATGCCGCTGCAAAAGCAGCAGCCCCAGATTCAGCAGTTGATCGGCATTGCGCGGCTCCAGCCCAAGCGATGTCGCATAGGCCCGCTCGGCCCCTTCGAGATCGCCCGCGTCGCGCAGGGCCGTCGCGTAATTGCCCCAGTGCAGCCCGCTTTGCGGAAACAGACGCGTCAGCCGGGCATAGATATCCACAGCCTCGGCCATCTTTTGCTGACGATGCAGGCTGATGGCCAGCAGCAGCAACAGGTCCGCATCCTGTGGCTGTCGCTGGAGGCTGCGCCGGCTGAGCTGCTCGGCCGTTGCCGGATCGGCGGCCTGCAGCGCGGCCATGATGTCTTGATGGGATTGCATATTCATTGTCATAAAAAAAGAGCCGCGCGAGATGACTCGCGCGGCTCGCCAAGGTTATCCCTTGCAGTGGTCAGAAGATCAGAACTTCACCGTCACGCGAGCCCAGAAGTAGCGGCCCTGCAGATCGAAGTCGCTCGGATCGGTGTTGGCGTTGAGCGTGTTGTTGGCGTAAAGGAACGGCGGCTGCTTGTCGAACAGGTTGTTGACACCGACGTCCACACGGGTGTTGTACGGCTCGATGTTGTAGCCCAGCGACACGTCGTTGTAGACGGTGGCGCCGTACTTGAACACTACGCCGTAGAGCTGCGAAGCGGGGTAGAACGTCGTCTGCGCGGGGAACGTATCCTGGCTCAGGCGCTTCGAACCATTCTGGAAACGGCCGATGTAGCGCATCCGCCACGAAGCGTCCCAGTTGCCCAGGTTCCAGTTCAGGAAGCCCTGCCCGCGCCAGCGCGGGAACAGGCACACGCCACCGCCGCTCGGGCAGGCAGCCGCCTGGGCCGAGCCGAAGGGCATGAAGTGGCCGGCATCGGTATAAGTCTGATTGCCGGTCAGACCGGGCGCCGTCTGCTGGTCGTAGCGCGACAGGTAGGTCGCATCCAATCCCAGCACGAAGTTGCCGAACGAGAACTGCGGCAGCCGGTAACGCAGCGACATGTCCACACCCTTCACGTCGGTGCGGCCCAGGTTGCCGGTCGGCTCGATGATCTGATTGATCTGGCCCGGGTTGGCGCTGCCGGTGGGGAAACGCGTGATCAGCGGGCAGTACTTGGTGATGCCGGCGTAGCACAGGTTCAGCACGTTCTGTGCGCCGATCGCCGTGATCGTGTCCTTCAGATAAAGACGCCATACGTCCACGCTGGCCGACAGGCCCGGCGCCCACGACGGCGAATAGACTGCGCCGAAATCAAACGACTTGCCGCGCTCCGGCCCCAGCGGGAAATTGGCATACTGCGAACCTGTGCTGAGCCCCTTGATCTGCTGACCAGAGGCCACGTCGGTATTGACGAAAGTACCGTTCGTGGGCACGCCCACGCAGGCCGGATTGCCCGGGGTGGTGATGCCGTTGCAGGGATCGTTGCTCAGCTTCGGTGCGTCACTGACCGGCGCACCGTAGACATTGGCCACGGTCGGAGCGCGAAAAATATCCGAGACCGTGCCACGCAGAAGCAGGTCGCTGATCGGACGATACTCGATCGCGAACTTCTTGTTGTTGGTGCTGCCGAAAGTGTTGTACCTGGAGTAGCGGTCACCGATATCCACGTTCAGCGAGTGGATGAACGGCAGATCCTTCAACACCGGAACGAACACCTCCGCGTAGCCTTCCTTGACGTTGTAGCCGCCCTGCAGCGGCGAGCTGCACTGGCTGCCAAGGGTGCAGTTGCCGGTAGCCGGATCGATCAGCAGCAGCGGATCGACGGTGCTGTGGGTGTACTCCGTACGATAGTCGGCACCGGCCGCGAGCTGCACCGTACCGGCGGGCAGGTCGAACAGGCCACCATTGACGTCGACCGAATAGGTCTTTTCGATCGCGTAGTTGTTGCTTATCGCCGGAACAGCCGCGGCTTGCAGCGCCTTGACCGAGTTGGGATCGAACAGATTGAACGGGTTGAACGGGGTGCACCCTGCCGCACCCGAATCGCACACCACGGTGCCAGTGGTCGGATCGAGGTGGGACGGTCCCAGATCGGCATTGAGCACCTGCTGGTTCGGCAGGCCACGGGTGATGGTGGTCTGCGAGAAATGGCCGTAGTCAATACCGGCATCCCAGTTCCAGTCCTGGTTGAAGATGGTGAAATCACCCTTCAGCCCGGTCATTACCTGATCGGTGGTCGTGCCGTAGTTCGCGCTGCGATTACCGGCCGAGACCAGGCGTGCGCGATAGCTGAGTCCCTTTCCGGAATACGTTTGGCCAAACGGGTTGTAGTAGCTGTTTTTATCGATCACCGCACCATAAAGAGTGCCAAAGAGCGCGGGCGCCAATTGAAAGCCCGACGTGGTCTTGTTGTGGTACGCATCCAAATATGCCGTGACATGATCACTCAGGTTGTAGGTGCCGTTGACGAAGAGGCTGGCACGTTCCTGGGGGGTCTGGATCAGGTTGACCGTAGCGTAGTTGTACTTGTCAGCATTGGTGAAGCAGTGGTAGTCAGTAGCCGGATTCTGCCCGCTGGCACCGGGGTTAGCCGAAACCTTGTTACCACCATTCGGGCAGTTGTACAGGCCGACCAAGTTGGGCGGCAACTGAACCTGGCCGTGCGCCGGGAAGGTGGAGCCGCCGATATAGCTGTAAATCGGGGTGCCCGTGCTGCCGTAGATCGACACCGAATTCTGCGAGAACTTGCGGTTGGCGGCGAGCACAGCATCGGTCTTGTTGTAGTCGATGCCGGCCATGATGCTGCCCTTGTCGGACGTCTGGCCGAAGGTGAAGCTGTAGCCCTTGCGGGCGCCGTCGTTGTGGTCCGACTCACCGTAGTTCACCGAGAACTGGGCGCCCTGGTAGTCCTTCTTCAGGATGAAGTTGACCACGCCACCGATCGCATCGGAGCCGTATACCGAGGAGGCGCCGTCCGTGAGCACTTCGACCCGCTCGATCATATCGGCCGGGATCGAGTTCGGATCCTGGTTGATGATGCGCTTGCCATTGATCAGGATCAGGGTGCGCTGGCTGCCGAGGCCGCGCAGGCCGATGCTGGAAGCGCCGGTACCGCCACCGTTGTTCACCTGCGGATTGACGTTGCCGCCGGTCACTGCCGGCAGCTGCTGCACGATGTCACCCAGGGTCAGCGCGCCGGTTGCCTTGATCTGGGCAGCGTCGATGGTGACCACCGGGTTTGACGTTTCCAGGTCGACACGGCGGATGTTGGAGCCGGTCACCACGACCGTCTGCAGCGTCGCGGCCTTCTTGGCGCTGGGCTGGTTGGCGGCATCCTGCGTGCCGGTGTCCTGTGCGAACGCGGTGCTCGAGGCACCGACTGCGATGACAGCGCCGAGCGAGAGCGCCAGGCGAACTGCCGAAGAAAGATTCTTGACCCCAAGTTTCATAAAGACACCCTCCGATTAATTATTGCCATGGGTCAGAAAGACGTTCTGCCCAAAACTTGCGACTGGCCTGCTCTTCCCAGACCGATGAACCTCAGACCCATGGACTGCTGTGCATCCGGGCCGATACTAACAGGCAAATAACG
>JAJXTX010000082.1:7410-10407 GCA_021783385.1 Pseudomonadota bacterium | reverse complement strand
TCCTACGCGCTGATGCTGCGCGACGCCCGCGCCGATGTGCTGCTGCCGGCGTTCGACAAGATCATCGCCAGCCTGCGCGCGCTGGCGCACACGCATGCTGCGCTGCCGATGCTTTCGCGCACGCACGGCCAGACCGCCTCGCCCACCACGCTGGGCAAGGAGCTGGCCAACGTGGTGGCGCGACTGCAACGCCAGCGCAAGCAACTGGCCGAAGTGGAAATCAGCGGCAAGATCAACGGCGCCGTGGGCAACTACAATGCGCACGCCATCACCTATCCCGAGCTCGACTGGCGTGGCTTCTCGCAGCGCTTCGTGGAGAGTCTGGGCCTGGGCCACAACCCGTATACCACCCAGATCGAGCCGCACGATGGCATCGCCGAATACTGCGACGCGGTGCGCCGCGCCAATACCGTGCTGATCGATCTGGCGCGCGACATCTGGGGCTACATCTCGGTGGGTTATTTCAAGCAGTCACTGAAGGCCGGCGAAGTGGGCTCGTCCACCATGCCGCACAAGGTCAACCCGATCGATTTCGAAAATGCCGAAGGCAACTTCGGTCTCGCCAACGCGCTGCTTGGGCATTTCGCCGAGAAGCTGCCGATCAGCCGCTGGCAGCGCGACCTCACCGACTCCACCGTGCTGCGCGCGCTCGGCACCGCGTTCGGCCACACCTTGGTAGCTGTGGAATCGCTGCAGAAAGGCCTGGGCAAACTCACCGTCAACGCCGAGCGCCTCGCGGCGGATCTCGACGCCAGCTGGGAAGTGCTTGCCGAAGCCGTGCAAACCGTGATGCGTCGTTACGGCCTGCCCGAGCCGTATGAACAATTGAAGGCGCTCACCCGCGGCCACGGCATCAACCGCGAGTCGATGCACAGCTTTATCGAAGGATTGGCGCTGCCCGCGGACGCCAGGCAGCGGCTGCTGGCGCTGACGCCAGCCGGGTATGTGGGCTTGGCGGAGGGGTTGGCCAGGGACGTCTGAGTCCTTCAGACCGGGGCGCTTACCGCAGCCACGGTTTCCATGCCACGACTACCGAACCTGCCCGCACGCGCGCTGTACCTGTCAATGGGCCAATGAAAAGGGCGTGGCGGAGCAGCTGTCCCGTCCGTCACGCCATCACCGTCGCGGCTTACCCGACGTCGTCCGAGCCCTCGTTGACTCCTTCGAACAGGTACGTCGAGAGGTAGCGCTCGCCGGTGTCGGGCAGCATCGCCAGCAGCACCGAGCCTGCGGGGGCCTCCCTGGCCACTTCCAGCGCGGCAGCCAGAGTGCCGCCGCAGGACAGGCCGACGAAGATGCCTTCCTGCGCGGCCAGCGCGCGGGCCACCTCGCGCGAGCGTTCGTCGGGGATCAGCTTGATCTGGTCGACCACGGCGCGATTGAGCACCGCGGGGATGAAGTCGGGGTTCCAGCCCTGGATCTTGTGCGGCTGCCATTCCTTGCCGGAGAGCAGCGCCGCGCCGGCAGGCTCGGCCGCAATGATCTTCACCTCGGGGCGCGCCAGCTTCAGCATTTCGCCCACGCCGGTGAGCGTGCCGCCGGTGCCCCAGCCGCTGACGAAGTAGTCCAGCCGCTTGCCGGCAAAGTCGCGCAGGATCTCCGGGCCGGTGGTGCTGCGGTGATACGCCGGGTTGGCCGGATTCTCGAACTGGCGCGAAAGGAACCAGCCGTGTTTTTCGGCCAGTTCGGCGGCCTTCTTCACCATGCCGCTGCCGCGCTCGGCCGCGGGCGTGAGTATCACCTTGCCGCCATAGGCGCGGATCAGCTTGCGCCGTTCGATCGAGAACGAATCGCTCATCACCGCCACGAACGGATAGCCGCGCGCGGCGCAGACCATCGCCAGACCGACACCAGTGTTGCCCGAGGTGGCCTCCACCACGGTCTGGCCGGGCTTCAGCGTGCCGCGCTGCTCGGCGTCCAGGATGATTGCCAGCGCGAGGCGGTCCTTCACCGAACCGCCGGGGTTGAAGGCTTCCACCTTCACGTAGACGTCCACGTGCTTCGGCGCCAGCCGGTGCAGCTTCACGATCGGGGTATTGCCGATGGTGTCGAGGATGCTGTGGTAGATCATGGGCTGCTCCGCAGGATGGGAAAGGGAATGCGCGGATGATGATGCACGCGCGCAGATAAATTTTGCGTCAGGCGCGCTGGATCGCGCCCAGCGGTTCGCCCGCGGCGGCACGCGGGCGGCGTCCGGGGCGCGCCCGCGGCAGCGGGTGCACGCTGGCCCCCAGCGGCGGCTCGCCGAACCACGCCAGTGAGGTGGCCAGTGCCGCCACTTCGCCCAGGATCAGCAGTGCGGGCGACTGCACCGCATGCGTCGCAGCGCGCTGTATGAGCTGTGCCAGCGTGCCGCAGACCACCCGCTGCTGCGGCCGCGAGCCGTTCTCCACCAGCGCGAACGGCGTGGACGGCGCACGCCCGTGCGCGATCAGCTGCTGCTGCAACTGGCCCAGCTCGGCCACGCCCATGTAGACGGCCAGCGTCTGCCGCTCCTGCGCCAGCGCGGCCCAGTCCAGCGCGTCATGCGAAGCGTGGCCATGGGCGGTGATGAAGCGCACCGACTGCGCATGCCCGCGATGGGTCAGCGGCACGCCGGCGTAGGCCGCACAGGCGACCGCCGCCGTGATGCCGGGCACCACTTCATAGGGAATGCCGTGTGCGCGCAGAAACTCCAGTTCCTCGCCGCCGCGCCCGAACACGAACGGATCACCGCCCTTCAACCGCACCACGCGGAGCCCGGCCCGCGCGTGTTCGAGCAGCAGCGCGTGGATGCCGTCCTGCGTGGTGTGATGGTGGCCGGCCTGCTTGCCCACCTCGATCCGATTGGCGTCGCGTCGTGCCAGCTGCAGTACCTCGGCGCTCACCAGCCGGTCATGCAGGATCACGTCGGCCTCGTTCAAGGCGCGCAGCGCACGCAGCGTGAGCAGGCCGGGATCGCCGGGGCCAGCGCCGACCAGCACCACCGATCCGGGCGCGGCAGCCGGTACGACACGC
>JAJXTX010000082.1:0-6860 GCA_021783385.1 Pseudomonadota bacterium | reverse complement strand
CACCCGCCATGACGCTTGTCCAGCTGCGTTACCTGATCGCCATTGCCGACTCCGGCCTCAACATCACGCTGGCGGCCGAGCGCGTGCATGCCACCCAGCCCGGACTGAGCAAGCAGCTGCGGCAGCTGGAGGACGAGCTCGGCTTTCAGCTGTTTGTGCGCAAGGGCAAGAGCCTCGACGCCGTGACCGCTGCCGGCCAGCAGGTGATCGAGCGCGCGCGCAGCATGCTCACCGAGGCCGCCAACATCCGCGCCATCGCGGCCGATCTGCGCAACGAGGCGCACGGCGAGCTACGCATCGCCACCACGCATACCCAGGCGCGCTTCGCCCTGCCCGCCGCCATCGCTGCGCTCAACAGCCGCTACCCGCAAGTACGCGTGCAGCTGCAGCCCAGCCGCGATGCCGAAGTGCTCGCACAGCTGGAAGCGGGCAGCGTCGACCTGGCGGTGATCAGCAGCGCCGGCGATCCACCGCCGTTCGGCATCGCGCTGCCGGCCTATCACTGGCATCGGGTGATTGTGACGCCGCAGGGACATCCGCTGGCGGCACGTGCGCTGCCGCCCACGCTGGCCGAGCTGGCCGCGCTGCCGCTGGTCAGCTACGAGTCGTCGCTGCGGCCGGAGTCATCGCTGCAGCGCGCGTTCGAGGCCGTGAGCCTCAGGCCGCAGATCGCGATGACCGCTGGCGATGCCGACCTGATCAAGACTTACGTGCGAGCTGGCCTCGGCATCGGCGTGCTGGCCGAAATGGCGCTGCTGGACAGCGACGCCGACCTGCGTGCGCTGTCGGCCGAACACCTGTTTCCCCAGTGCACGACATGGATCGTGCTGCGGCGGGAGAGCGTGCTGCGCGAATACATGCTCGAGTTCATCCTCCAGTTTGCACCCCACCTGGACCGGCGCGATGTGGCCAGGATCGTCGCCAGCAATGCCGCTCACGGGCACCCGCCGCGCATACCTTCATGGCGTGAATACAAGGGCGTGGCATCGGCTTGACGATCGGCCACCGGGTCGCCGCGGCGCACGCCCGGCGCCGCGGAGGGCCTCAGTCGTTCGGCATGCCGCCGGCGCGACTGATCCACAACGCACCCAGCGTGCCTGCCGCACCCGACAGCAGGTACAGGCCCACATAGCCCACGCCGAGGTAGACCGACAGCGACAGCGCCACCAGCGGCGCAAAGCCCGCGCCAAGCAGCCAGCCCAGATCGGAGGTGATCAGCGCGCCGGTGTAGCGGTAGTAGCTGAGGAAACTCGAATTCACCGCGCCGGCGGCCTGCGCATGCGACAAGCCGAGCAGCGCGAAGCCGATGACAATGAACAGATAGCCCTGCGTCGTGCCGCCGGCCAGCATCAGCGGAGTCCAGCCGCTGTAGATCGCAATCAGCACGCCGCAAACCGCCAGCGTCATGCGGCGGCCGTAGCGATCGGCAATGCGTCCGGACAGGAACATGCATGGAATCGCCACCGCGGCGCCGACGATCTGCACCAGCAGGAAGCTGGCCGGCGACTGACTGGTGAACAACAGCGCCCAGGATAGCGCGAAGATGGTGACCAGATGAAACAGCGCGTAGCTGGCCAGCGGCGCGAATGCCCCCAGCGCGATGGCCCTTCCCTGCGAGCGCACCAGCTCGCCCACCGGGGAAGGCTCCAGTTCGCGCAGCTTGAGCATGGTCGAATATTCCGGCGTCACCACCAGTCGCAGCCGGGCGAACAGGGCCACCACATTGATCGCAAACGCGACGAAGAATGGATAACGCCAACCCCAGGCGATGAATTCGCCTGGCGTGAGACTGTGCAGCAGATAGGCGAACAGGCCTGCAACGAGGATGAAGCCGATCGGCGCGCCCAGTTGCGGAATCATCGCGTACCAGCCGCGCCGGTTGCGCGGTGCATTCAATGCCAGCAGTGAGGCAAGGCCATCCCAGCTGCCGCCGACCGCAAAACCCTGACCAAAGCGCAGCAGCGCCAAAGCGGCGATGGCCAGCTCACCGAGTGCGCCGTAGCCGGGTAGGAAGGCAATGCCAGCGGTGGTCATGCCGAGCAGGAACAGCGCGACGGTCAGCTTGACGCCACGCCCGAATTCCCGCTGCAGCATCAGAAAGAACAGCGAGCCGCACGGCCGCCCGATGAAGGCCAGCGCGAAGATCGTGAACGAATAGAAAATGCCGCTGAGCTCGCTGGCGAAGGGAAAGAACACCTTGGGAAAGACCAGCACGCAGCCCAGGCCGAACACGAAAAAATCGAAGAACTCCGAGATGCGCCCGATAACCACACCGATCGAAATATCTCCCGGCGTGATCTCTGGCGCATGTCCCTGCGCCGCCGCGGGTGGCGGCGTGACGGTGGTCGTATCGGTAGGGTGGGCATAACTGGTCGACATGATGCTTCCGGGTGTGCGGTGCTGGCCTTGCGGCATATCGTGGAAAGTCGAGGCGCCTTGCTCGGGCCTGATGGGAGTCCTTGACGCGGCGACTGCGGCGTCACGCATCCTCCCTCAGAGCGCGCCAAGAATGCACCCGCTGTGATGAGCCGGCCAGAGGACAACGTGTCGCATCGGAATAGCTCGTCACAATCGCTATCATAGGCGGGTCTCTCCTCTATCCCCAAGCTTAGCCATGACCGCAAAACGTCTACGAGGCCTGCTTCTGTTTCCGCCGGCACTCATGCTCAGCGGTTGTGATCTGGTGCTGCTCCATCCTGCGGGGGACGTGGCGCGTCAGGAGAGCGACCTGATGATCGCTTCGGTGATCCTGATGTCGCTGATCATTGTGCCGGTGCTGATTGCCATCGGCGTCATCGCCTGGCGCTATCGGTCGACGAACAAGCACGCCGATTATGACCCCGAATGGGACCATTCCAGCAAATTCGAGCTGATGGTGTGGGCCGCTCCGCTGCTGATCATCATCGTGCTTGGCGCGATGACCTGGATCGGCACCCACCAGCTCGACCCGTATCGTGCGCTTACCCGCACCGGGGCCGGCCAGCCGTTGGCGGCCACCACCCAGCCGCTCGAAGTCGAGGTGGTCTCGCTGGACTGGAAGTGGCTGTTCTTCTATCCGCAGTACGGCATCGCCACGGTCAACCAGCTGGCGGCTCCGCTGGATACGCCGATCCACTTCAAGCTCACCTCGACCGAGACCATGAATGCGTTCTTCGTGCCGTCGCTTTCAGGGATGATCTACAGCATGCCCGGGATGCAGACGGTGTTGAATGCGGTGATCAACAAGCCCGGCGATTTCGACGGTTTCTCATCCAACTACAGCGGCGAAGGCTTCACCGACATGCGCTTCAGATTCCTCGGCATGAGCCAGCGGGATTTCAGCCGGTGGGTAGCCAAGGTGCGCGCCAGCGGCGGTAATCTGGACACCCGGACGTTCAATCAGTTGAACCAGCCGAGCCGGGCCGAACCGGTGCACTACTACGCTCGCTTCGACGCGGATCTTTACCATCGCATTCTCAACCGATGCGTCGATCCGGGGCAGCTGTGCATGGACGCGATGATGACCATGGGCGCCCACGGTGACCATGCCATGCGCGACGGAGCTGCCGGCGACGCCATGCCCAGCCATCCATCAATGACGGCGCCCGCGCGCGACGCGGCGACGCACTGATCCGCATTTCGAGGTTCAAACGATGCCCGACCGTCCCGCCATCTGGAATTTTCTGCTTGGGCGCCTGTCGCTCAGCTCGCTGCCGCTTGACAACACCATCGTGGTCTGGACCTTCGTGGCCGTGGCCCTGGGAGGAGCCGCGGTGGTCGGCGCGATAACCTACCACCGCCAATGGGGCTACCTGTGGAACGAGTGGTTCACCAGCGTCGATCACAAGAAACTGGGCGTCATGTACATGGTGCTCGCCACCGTGATGCTGTTTCGCGGGTTCGCCGACGCGATGCTGATGCGTTCGCAGCAGGCGATCGCGTTCGGCAGCAACCTGGGCTATCTGCCGCCCCACCATTACGACCAGATCTTCACCGCGCACGGCGCGATCATGATCTTCTTCGTGGCGATGGCCTACATCGCCGGGTTCATGAACTTCGTGATGCCGCTGCAGATCGGCGCGCGCGACGTGGCGTTTCCGTTCCTCAACAATTTCAGCTTCTGGCTGACCGTCGCGGGCGTGGTGCTGTTCATGGCATCACTGTTCATCGGCGATTTTTCCCACGCCGGCTGGCTGGGCATGCCGCCGGTCTCGGAGCTCAGGCAGAGCCCGGGGCCCGGCGTGGATTACTACATCTGGGGCCTGCAACTGTCCGGGCTCGGCACCCTGCTGACCGGCATCAACTTCGTCGTTACTGTCATCAAGATGCGTGCACCGGGCATGACGCTGATGAAGATGCCAATGTTCACCTGGACCACGCTGTGCACCAGCGGGTTGATCGTCGTGACGTTCCCGATCCTCACCGCGACGCTGTTCCTGCTCTCGCTTGACCGCTACATCGGCACCCACTTCTTCACCAACGGGTTCGGCGGCAACGTGATGATGTATGTCAACCTGATCTGGGTCTGGGGCCATCCGGAGGTGTACATCCTGATCCTGCCGATGTTCGGCCTGTACTCGGAGATTGTCGCGACCTTTTCCAGCAAGCGGCTGTTCGGTTATTCGTCCATGGTGTACGCCACCGCCTCGATCATGCTGCTGTCCTACCTGGTGTGGCTGCACCACTTTTTCACGATGGGTTCGGGCGCCGACGTCAATTCGTTCTTTGCGCTCACCACGATGATGATCTCGATCCCCACCGGGGTGAAGATCTTCAACTGGCTGTTCACGATGTACCGCGGGCGGGTGCGCTTCACGGTGCCGATGCTGTGGACGATGGGCTTCCTGTTCACCTTCACCATTGGCGGCATGACCGGCGTGATGCTGGCGGTGGCGCCGGCGGATTTCCTGCTGCACAACAGCCTGTTCCTGGTGGCGCATTTCCACAACGTGATCATCGGCGGCGTGGTGTTCGGCGTGTTTGCCGGCATCAACTACTGGTTCCCCAAGGCGTTCGGATTCCGCCTCGACGAGTTCTGGGGCAAGCTGAGTTTCTGGTTCTGGCAGATCGGCTTCTGGGTGGCCTTCGGCCCGCTGTATGTGCTGGGGCTGATGGGCGTGACGCGCCGTCTGAGCCACTTCACCGACCCGAGCCTGCAGATCTGGTTCATCGTTGCCGCGTTCGGCGCGTTCCTGATACTGCTGGGCATCCTCTCGTTCGTGATGCAGATCGTCGTCAGCATCCGCCGCCGCGATGAGTTGGCGGTGGGCAACGATCCGTGGGGCGGCCGCACGCTGGAGTGGTCCACCTCCTCGCCGCCGCCGCCGTACAACTTCGCCTTCATTCCGCGGGTACATGAGCGTGACGCCTGGACCGACATGAAAAAACATGGCTACCAGCGCCCGCTGGAGGGCTTCAACGCCATCCACATGCCGAAAAACACCGCGGCAGGCATGCTGCTGGCCGGGCTGGGCACGGTCTTCGGTTTTGCCATGGTCTGGTACATCTGGTGGCTGGCGGTGCTTTCGTTCGTCGCTCTGCTCGCCGCCGCCATCACGCATACCTTCAACTATGACCGTGACGGCCACCTCGACGCGGAGGAAGTGGCCCGCTTCGAACACACCGGCAACTGGGCGCCGAAGGCACAGGGCACCACCGCATGAATACCACCGTCGTCGCCCCCGCCCACGCCGAGCCGCGGGATTTCCTGTGCCGCGAGGAAGCGCATCCGCACAGCGGAACCCTGCTCGGGTTCTGGCTGTACCTGATGAGTGACTGCTTCATCTTTGCCGCGCTGTTTGCCTGCAACGCGGTGCTCGGCACCAACGTCGCCGGCGGCCCCAGCGCCCGCGACGTGTTCGATCTGCCCGGGCTGGCCGTGAACACGGCGCTGCTGCTGTTCTCATCAGTCACCTTCGGCTTTGCCATGCTGGAAATGGCGCGCCGGCACAAGCGCGCGATGCTCGGCTGGCTGGCGGTTTCCGGCATGCTGGCGGCAGCCTTCGTGGGCCTGGAGATCCACGAATTCGCCACGATGATCGCCGAGGGCGCCGGGCCGGGGCGCAGCGCGTTCCTGTCTTCGTTCTTTACCCTGGTCGGCACGCACGGCCTGCACGTCACGGTCGGCATCATCTGGCTGATCGTGCTGATGGTGCAGATGGGCAAACACGGCCTCACCGAGGCCAACCGGCGCCGGCTGATGTGCCTGAGCATGTTCTGGCATTTTCTTGACCTGGTGTGGGTCGGCGTCTTCAGCTACGTCTATCTGGTGGGAGTGCTTCGATGAGTCATCCATCCGCATCCGCGCATGAAACGGGCACGGCGCATCAGGACGACCACGACGCCACGCACGCCGATCACGGCAGCCTGCGCGGCTACCTGACCGGGTTCGTGCTGGCAGCCATCCTGACCATCATTCCGTTCTGGCTGGTGCTGGGTCATGTGATCGCGAGTCCGCAGGCGACCATCGTCATCGTGCTGGGCCTGGCTGCGCTGCAGATCGTGGTGCACATGATCTTTTTCCTGCACCTGGACACCAGGTCGGAGAACGGCTGGAACATGCTGGCATTCATCTTCACGGTAGTGCTGGTGGTGATCGTGCTGGGCGCGTCCGTCTGGGTCATGTACAACGAAAACGCGAACATGATGCCGATGTCGCCGCAATACATGCAGCACAAGCAGGGCGCATGAGCCGTCTCGCGCGCCACCATCCGGCACGCGGCCGGACGGGGCGCGGCCCGTTGGCGCAAATCGCCTGGCTGCTGCTGGCGGCCGCGCTGTTCACGGCATTCATCCTGCTCGGCAACTGGCAGGTGCGCCGCCTGCACTGGAAGCTCAACCTCATCCACGACGTGGCCACGCGCGTACACGCACCGCCGGTG
>JAJXTX010000081.1 GCA_021783385.1 Pseudomonadota bacterium | reverse complement strand
AGGGGCGCCGGGTTAATCCGCGGCTAAGTGGGCACGGCCCACCATGGCCGGGTGATTCACTCATCGCCACGGCAGGAGGCGGCCATGCCGCCGCAGGTGTCCGCATCCACATGCAATGCCCTGATCCGGCGCAGCATCGATCTGCGCCAGCTGTATTGCCATGCCGCCGCTGCCTGCGAGCCGGGCCTGCGGGTGGTGCTGGGCGAGAACGCGCAGACGCTCGGCCTGCTGATCGCCGACCTGCAGGCGCAACTGCGTGCGGCTGAGCGCCAGCCGTGCCGGCGCGGCAGCTGGCGCGGCGTGCTGCGGCGCTACGTTACCGGCTGGCTGGTGCATGCCGCCGCGCGCCCGGAGAGCGCGTGGATCCGCGCCCTGGTGCATCACGAAACCGCGCTGCTGCGAGCGTTCGAACAGGCCATCGCCGCCGCCCCGGGAAACTCCGCGCTCGCCCTGCGACGCCAGCTGCCGCGGCTGCGGGGGATCCATCTGGACATGCACAGCCTCGCCGGCAGCGCGCGCTACTGACGCCGGTTTCCGGCCGCCCGCAAGGGTCGGACAAGCCTGACGCTGTCGTGCGCCGCGCACACCGGTGCAGGTGCGCGTACGCCGACTGATCGCTTCACGATGGCGCCGCAGCGGCATCGCTGACGCGGCCGCCGGCGGCTTCGCGTGATTCATGGCCGCCGCAGCCACCGGCCTGCGGCTGATTTCCGGATTATGCTCGGCGCCGTGCGACATCGCGCCGGCGGCAGATCTCGCGCATGCGCCAGCCGCCTTTGAAATTCGACAGGGAGTCCGTCATGCGTAGACGACTGTTCGTTGCCTTGCTGGTGTGGATGGCGTGCAGCGCCGCGGCGTGGGCGTCCAGCACGCTGCGCGTGGGCAGCGAGGTGCTCGTCGCCGGAGACAGCCGTGCGCGCGTCACCGAGCTGCTGGGCAAGCCCACGTCGAAGTCGCGCCAGCGCGGTGCGCGCGGCAGCCACAGCCGCGGCCGCCGCGGCGGGGTGCGGGTGATCACCCGCGACAGCGGCGGCAGCGAGCAGTGGCACTACCTGCGCGACGGGCAGGCGATCACGGTGACGCTGGTCGACGGCAAGGTCAGCAGCATCGACGAGCGCCGGCGCTGACCACGCGACTCACTGACGCGCAGCGCACGGCAGCACCGGCACCGCCTACTGCAGCGTCACCGGCCGCCGGTTGTCGCTGGAGACCTTGTCGATCAGTTCGTTGTAGGGGTCGATGCCGGCCTCGGCGGGCAGGCCGTCGACGGTCACGCTGAGCGTGCTGTCGCCGTTCGGCAGCAGGCGCTTCTGCAGGTACAGCGGCTTGCCGTCCTGGCCGGCGTGCGCGGGCTTGGCGAACACGCCGATCTCGATCGGGATGTCCGGCGTGCCGGGCGTTTCCTTGCCGCTGCCGTCGACGTAGACCTTGCCGGTGTGCAGCTTCATGGTCACTTCGTACTTGCCGTCGGGCAGCTTTTTCGCGGTGGCGGCGGTGATGCGGTTGTCGAACAGGGTGATCTTCCAGAACAGGTCGTCCAGCAGCGGCTGCCACTGCGGGCCGGCGGCTCGGGACAGCGCGTCCATGAACTCCTGCGTGTCGGTGTACGGCGGCTGCTGGAAGCCCTTGTCGATGAGGAACTGCTTCAGCATCGCATCGAGCTTGTCCTCGCCGAGGTAATCCTGCAGCGCATAGAACACCAGTGCGCCCTTGTTGTAGTGGATGTACGGCTGGTTCTCCACCTTGGCCAGCGGCTCCTCTGTCAGCTTCTCGGTGGCGCGGCCGGCGAGGTAGCTGTCCAGCTCGTACTTGAGGAACTTGCGCATCTGGTCGGCGCCGTACTTGTGCTTCATCACCATCAGCGCCGAATACTGCGCCAGCGATTCGCTGAGCATGGTCGAGCCCTGCATGTTGGCGCCGATCACGCGGTGCGCCCACCACTGGTGTGCCGTTTCGTGCGCGGTGACGTAGTACGGGTAGTTGATCTTCGATGTGTCGCGCAGGTCGGCGATGAAGCCGATCGATTCGGAGAACGGAATGGTGTTGGCGAACGACTGCGCGAAGCTGGCGTAGTCGGGAAACTCCAGGATGCGCAGCTGGCGGAACTGGTACGGCGTGAAGTGCGCGTCGTAGTAGTCCAGTGCATCCTCGGCGCCGCGGATCATGTCGTCCACGTTCCAGGCGTGCGCGGGGTTGTAGTACACGCCAATCTGCACGCCCTTCCAGTTCACCTGCTTCACCGCGTAGCGCGCGGACAGGTAAGCGAAGAACGGCAGCATCGGCTGGGTCTTGCCGTCCCGGGTCATGGTGTAATGAAAATAACGGCGCCCGTTGGCCGTCCATTCCCTTTGCAGATAACCCGGCGCCACCGCGATCTGGTCGGCGGCGGTGGAGACGGTGGTGTCGAAGCTGATCCAGTCGGCGTCGTTGCTGATGTAGGTATTCGCGCGCGCCTTCGGGTCGCCGAGCTTCGGCATACGCAACACCGTCGCGCTCAGTCCGTACTTGCGGCGGTCGTTGCGGTCGGTGATCTGCAGCTGGCTCTGGTAGCCGAACTGCGGCATCACCTGGTTGTTGAAGAAGGTGCCATTGGCGGCCAGGAAGGTGCCTTCGGGGCTGTTGGTGAAACCCTTCGGCGCGTAGGCCAGCGCGAAGTCGAACGTCATCGAGGCGCCGGGCGCCAGTGGCGTTTTCAGCCGGTAGACGGTGAAGCCCAGCGCCTTGTCCGCGCTCAACGTGGTGTGCGGTGCAAAGTTCAGCGAGGTCAGCGTGAAGTCGGTATCGAAGTTCACGTACAGCTCGCTGATCGGCATGCGGTGCTTGTTGACCAGCGTGTACTGGCCACGGATGTCCAGCCGTCGATGGTACGGGTGGATGTCCACCGCGGCCTGCACCGCGGTGATGCGCGGCTGCGGCAGGTCCTTGTACTGCGCAAATTTCTTCTCGTAGTCGGCGCGTTGCTGCAGCTTCACCGTGCTGCTCTCGTAATGATTGAGCACGTGAGTGTTGTAGTAGATCCATGCGCCACTGCCGGTGAACGCCAGCAGCGCCAGCATCAGCGCGATGCGCAGCGGCATGTGCAGGCGCGCGCGCGCCTCGCGCAGGCGGTGGCGCCATGCGTGGTCGGTGCCGCGCACCCAGAACAGCGCCGCCAGCACCAGCAGCGCCACGGCCAGACACGCCCAGTACGCATCGAACCACAGCACGCCGGCGAGGTAGCTGCCGTAGCCGTTCATGTCCGAATACGGCGCGCCCGGCGTGGTGGCGTAGTTGTAGATGTGCTGCTCCCAGTGCAGCAGGTCGAAGCCGATCACGCTGACGACCAGCCACACGATGGTCAGCAGGTAGCCGATGAACTTGTTGTTCGACAGCACCTGCAGGAACAGCGCCAGCGCCGCCAGCAGCACGAACGGCACCGCCTGCAGGGCCAGCGTTTCCGCGTACAGCCCCAGCTCGAGATGGGTGTAACCATGCACCAGCTGCCAGCCGATGCCGAACAATGCGCCGGCCAGCAGAAACGCCGCGATCACCGCCAGCAGCGCGCCCAGTTTCGCCACCAGCGGCACCCAGTCGGGCAGCGGAAACGCGTCAGTGACCTCGGCCGAGCGCTGGCTGCGCTCGCGCCACACCAGCTCGCCCGCGTAGAACGTGACGATGATGTACAGCAGCCACTGGAAGCCGCCGCGCACTGCCTGCAGCACCTGGTGCGTCACCGGCCAGGTGGCGGTGCCGTAGATGCGGTCCGACAGCGCCAGCGCGCCGGCCAGGTTGGCCAGCCCCAGCGCCAGCATGATCAGGAACGGCACCCCGCGCAGCACGCCCAGCGTGTCGAACGCGAACTGCCGGCGCAGCTGCAGCCAGTGCGCGCGCAGGTCGTCGGCCAGCTGCACCCCGGGCAGCGTCAGCGCCGCCGGGCTGGCCGGCGGGCGCAGCAGCGGCGGCTCGGCGCGCGGCTTGCGTCGTGGCAGCTGCAGGCCCTCGCGATTTGGCCGGAACAGCAGCAGCGTGGCGGCCAGCAGGCCCACGCTGACGGCGCTCCACAGCAGCCGGTTGAACAGCAGTACGCCGCTCAGCGCGGGCAGCTGGTGGTTGGCCTGATACGCCGACCAGTAGCGCGTCACCAGCGCCAGCGTGCGGCCGCCGAACGGGTCGAGCATGGCGGCGGCGTAGTGGTTGTTGACGTCGCGGGTGAGCAGGCCGACCACGCTTTGCAGCACGAAGAAGGCGATCAGCCCGAGATACGTGACCAGCAGCGAGCGGCTCAGCGTGGCCAGCAGAAACAGCAGCGCGGCGATGAACAGCAGGTCCGGCAGCACCATCACGCCGAAGCCCCAGGCGTAACCGTGCCAGTCCGGCGGGCCCAGCCGCGCGGCGTCGATCCACGGCATCAGGCCGCCCAGCGCGATGCCCAGCGCACACACCAGCATCACCGCCAGCGCGGCCAGGTAGCCGGCGGCGAAGCGGCCACCGAGGTAGGCGCCACGGCTCACGGGGGTGGTGAACACCAGCTCGGCCGTGCGCTGGTCGAAGTCGCGCAGCGCTGCCCCGGCCACGAACACCGTCACCAGAAACGTGCTGAGCACGGTCAGCACGCCGAGCAGCCGCGCGATCACCAGCGGCGCATTGCGCAGCACGTTGCCGCTGGCGCCGCCCAGGCTCACCGCGTCGGTGCTGACCAGCGCGAACGCGAGCGCGCCGAACATCGCGGCAATGATCCAGAACAGCGGCGCGCGCAGCTGCTGGCGCCACTCGAAGCGGAGGATCTCGAAGAAGCTGGACTTGCGGAACATGGGTGATCCTGTGTGGCGTGTAGGAGCGCACCCTGTGCGCGATGGCTCTGGTGTCGATCGGAGCGAAGAGCCATCGCGCACAGGGTGCGCTCCTGCGGGATTGAGGCCGGTCAGGCGGCGCGCGCGGTGGCCTGGGTGCGCAGGTGGCCGAAGTAGACGTCCTCCAGATCCGGCGCCACCGCCTCGAAGCCCTCGCCCGGCTGCGCGTCCGCCAGCACGTGCAGCAGCGTGCGGCCGCCGGCGAGGCGGGTGGAGAGGATGTTCATGCGGGCGCGGTAGCCGTCCAGCTCGGCCTTGTCGATCGTGCGGCGCCACACGCGGCCGTCGAGGCTGCGGATCGCCTCCCGCGGCTCGCCGCTCAGCAGCACCTGGCCCTGGCCGATGATCGCCATGCGCTGGCACAGGTCGGTGACGTCCTCCACGATGTGGGTGGACAGGATCACCACCACGCGCTCGCCGATCTCGGCCAGCAGGTTGAGGAAGCGGTTGCGCTCCTCCGGGTCGAGGCCGGCGGTGGGCTCGTCCACGATCACCAGCCGCGGGTCGCCGATCAGCGCCTGCGCGATGCCGAAGCGCTGGCGCATGCCGCCGGAGTAGCTGCCCAGCTTGCGCTTGCGCACGTCCCACAGGTTCACCTGGCGCAGCAGCGCCTCCACCAGTTCGCGCCGCTCACCCTTCACGGTGACGCCCTTGAGCACGGCGAAGTGGTCGAGCATCGCCTCGGCCGACACCTTCGGGTACACGCCGAACTCCTGCGGCAGATAGCCGAGCAGCCGGCGCGTGGCGTGCTTGTCGGCGAGCAGGTCCATCTCGCCGAGCCGGATGCTGCCCTCGTCGGCGTCCTGCAGCGTGGCGATGGTGCGCATCAGCGAGGACTTGCCCGCGCCGTTGGGGCCGAGCAGGCCGAACATGCCGTGCGGAATCTCCAGCGATACCTTGCGCAGCGCGCGCACGCCGTTGGCGTAGGTTTTCGACAGCTCGCGGATGGTCAGCATGGCTTGCTTCCTGGGCCGCCCCGCGCGGCATGGGTGAATGTCAGCGTAGGCGATGCGCCGCCGCGTTGCGTGCGCTCAAGGTCATGCATACGCCAGCGAATGGCAAGCCCCGCAGCGTTCCGCCGCGCGGTTTATGCGCGACGCGGCGGGCATCCCTTCGCTATGATTGAGGTCTTGTCCGCGACCGCCGTTCCCGCGCGGTCTGCCATCGCCATTCGCAGGAGTCCCCATGGCCGATCTGAAAGAAGCCCGCGTCCCCGACATCGGCCACGCCGATGTGCCGGTCATCGAAGTCCTGGTGAAGGTCGGCGACCGCGTCGAGAAGGAGCAGAGCCTGATCACGCTGGAGTCGGACAAGGCGACCATGGAAGTGCCCGCGCCGTTCGCCGGCACGGTCAGGGAGCTCAAGCTGAAGGTGGGCGACACGGTGTCCGAGGGCGCGCTGATTGCCGTGATCGAAGCCGACGGCGCCGCCCTCGCCGCGCCTGGCGCGGCGCGCGCCGCCGCACCCGCCGTCAGCGCGGCCCCGGCCACACCGCCCGCCACCCCGGTGGCCGCGGCCAGCCCCGCCGCCGCCGCCGCCGCAGCGGCCGGCGCCCTGCGCGAGGCGTGCGTGCCCGATATCGGCCACGCCGACGTGCCGGTGATCGAGGTGCTGGTGCAGGTCGGCGACCGTGTCAGCAAGGACCAGAGCCTGATCACGCTGGAGTCGGACAAGGCCACCATGGAGATCCCGGCGCCGTTCGCCGGCGTGGTGCGCGAGCTGCGGGTGAAGGTTGGCGACGCGCTGTCCGAAGGCAACGTGATCGCCATGATCGAGACCGACGGCGCAGCCGGTACAGCGTCCCCCGCGGCCCCGCGGAATGAGGCGCCGGCCGCGCCGACACCCGCTCCCGCTCCTGCTCCGACCACACCGGCGCCGGTCGACCAGCCCGTCCCGATCGGCGGCCGCGGCGTGCTGCCGGGCAACGCGCCGGAGGGCGACGTGCCGCCCGCCGCGCGCCCGCCGCTGGACGCCAGCATCGTGATGCCCGGCGACGCGCCGTACGCCAGTCCGGCGGTCCGCGCGTATGCGCGCGAGCTGGGCGTGGACATCGTGCAGGTCAAGGGCAGTGGCCGCGGCGGTCGTATCCAGCGCACGGACGTCAGCGACTACGTCAAGCACGCGCTGGCCTCCGGCGCACGCCCGGTGCAGGGCGCGCCGGTGAGTGCCGGTGGCGGCCTCAGCCTGTTGCCGTGGCCGAAGATCGACTTCGCCAAGTTCGGCGAGATCGAGGAGAAGCCGCTCACCCGCATCCAGAAGATTTCCGGCGCCAACCTCGCGCGCAACTGGGCGATGATTCCGCACGTCACCCAGCACGACGATGCCGACATCACCGAGCTGGAGGCGTTCCGCAAGAAGCTCGGCGAGGAGAACAAGGATCTGAAGATCACCCCGCTGGTGTTCCAGATCAAGGCGGTGGTAGCCGCGCTGAAGCAGTTCCCGCGCTTCAACGCCTCGCTCGACGAGTCGGGCGAGAAGCTCACCCTGAAAAAATATTTCCACATCGGCATCGCGGTGGACACGCCCGACGGCCTGGTGGTGCCGGTGATCCGCGACTGCGACAAGAAGGGCCTGCTCGACCTTGCCCGCGAGCTGGGCGAGATCTCGGCCAAGGCGCGCGACAAGAAGCTCGGCCCGGCCGAGATGTCCGGCGGCTGCTTCTCGATCAGTTCGCTCGGCGGCATTGGCGGCACCGGCTTCACGCCGATCGTCAACGCGCCCGAGGTGGCCATCCTGGGCGTTTCCAAGGCGGCCATGAAACCGGTGTGGAACGGCAGGGAGTTCACGCCGCGGCTGATGCTGCCGCTGTCGCTGTCGTACGACCATCGGGTGATCGACGGCGCGCTCGCCGCGCGCTTCGCCGCCTTCCTCGCCACCCAGCTCGGCGACATCCGCCGCCTGCTGCTGTAACGGGTAGCGCGGATGCTCGTCGCCATGTTGCTCGGCTACGCGGACGCGCGATCGGCGCTGACCCCGGCCGCGCCCAGGGTGGTGAAGCAGGGCATCGAGCAGCTGGGCGACTGGCTGCAGCTGGGTTTCAAGTTCGGCGGCGTCGACGTGACGATCGGCTCGGTGCTGGGTTCGCTGCTGCTGCTGGCGGTGTTCCTGCTGGCGTCCGCCCTGCTCAAGCACCTGCTGTATCGCTATGCGCGGCGCAACGAGCACGTCAACCAGTCGACCATCTACACCCTGCAGCGGCTGCTGCACTACCTGCTGCTCACCATCGGCGTGCTGTGGGCGCTGAGCGTGGCCGGCGTTCCGATGGCCAAGATGAGCCTGTTCGCCGGCGCGCTGGGTGTGGGCCTGGGCTTCGGCCTGCAGGCGATCTTCAACAACTTCGTCTCCGGCCTGATCCTGCTGTTCGAACGCAGCCTCAAGGTGGGCGACTTCGTCGAGCTGGCCTCCGGCGTGCACGGCCACGTGCGCGACATCTACATCCGCGCCACCCGCATCACCACCAACGACGACATCGACATCCTGGTGCCGAACTCGGAGTTCGTGAATGGCCGCGTGGTGAACTGGACCCTGCGCGAGGTGGCGCGGCGACAGAAGATTCCCTTCGGCGTGGCCTACGGCACCGACAAGGAGCTGGTGAAGCAGGCCGCGCTGGAAGCGGCGGTCGCGGTGCCGTTCACGCTCAGCCTCGACGGTCCGCGCGGGCCGCAGGTGTGGCTGACCGGGTTCGGCGACTCCGCGCTGAACTTCGCGCTGGTGGTCTGGCTCAACGCCGAAGCCACCCGCCGCCCCGGCGCGGTCACCGCGGCCTACTACTGGGCGCTGCACACGGCGCTGGAAAAATACGGCATCGAGCTGCCGTTTCCGCAGCGCGACCTGCACATCAAGAGCTGGGTGCGGCCGGAGCGGCGGCCTGACGCAGCCCCCGCCGCGTCCGAGCCGGCCGGAGCGCGCGGTCGCGCAGCCGACAACGATGCGGCGCGCGACGTCGCGCGCGACATCGCCGAGCAATCGGCCAGCCGACCCACCTCCACCCCCTCATCCCCCTCCAAAGATCCACGCGCGGCGCACTGACGCCCCGCAACACGAAGGAAACAGCGCATGGCCAGCACGATCGAAATCAAGGTTCCGGACATCGGCGGACACGGCAACGTGCCGGTCATCGAGGTGCTGGTGCAAGTCGGCGACACCGTGGCCAAGGAGCAGAGCCTGATCACGCTGGAGTCCGACAAGGCCACCATGGAGATCCCCTCCAGCGCCGCCGGCGTGATCCGCGAGCTGAAGCTCAAGGTCGGCGATGAAGTATCCGAAGGCAGCCTGATTGCCGTGCTGGAAACCGTCGGCGCCGCCGACTCCGCATCCCCCTCTCCCCCGCGGGGAGAGCAAGGAACTCCCTCCCCCTCTCCCCTGCGGGGAGAGGGCCGGGGTGAGGGGACGGGCTTGTCCGGAACTTCGAGCGCAGCGAGCGGCAATGGCAACACTTCCGCGAGTACCCGCCCCTCACCTGAGGCGAAGGCGCCGCAGGCGGCAGCGTTATCTGGAAAAACAGCCGACATCACCTGCCAGCTGGTGGTGCTGGGTTCCGGCCCGGGCGGCTATACCGCCGCGTTCCGCGCCGCCGACCTGGGCGTGGACACGGTGCTGGTGGAGCGCCATGCCACCCTCGGCGGCGTCTGCCTCAACGTCGGCTGCATTCCCTCCAAGGCGCTGCTGCACGCCGCGGCGGTGATCGACGAGGCCGAGGCGATGGCCGCGCACGGCGTCAGCTTTGGCAAACCCGTCATCGATCTGGCCAAGCTGCGCGACTTCAAGTCCAAGGTGGTCGGCAAGCTCACCGGCGGGCTCGCCGCCATGAGCAAGCAGCGCAAGGTGCGCACCGTGCAGGGCGTCGGCGCGTTCGTGTCGCCGCATGAAATGGAAGTCCAGACGGCCGAAGGCGTGAAGCTGGTCCGCTTCGAGCACGCCATCATCGCCGCCGGCTCGCAGTCGGTGAAGCTGGGCATGTTCCCGTGGGACGACGAACGCGTGCTCGACTCCACCCGCGCGCTGGAGCTGAAGGACGTGCCGAAGAAGCTGCTGGTCGTCGGCGGTGGCATCATCGGGCTGGAGATGGCCACGGTGTATTCCGCGCTGGGCAGCGAGGTGACCGTGGTCGAGTTCATGGACCAGCTCATTCCCGGCGCCGATGCCGACCTGATCAAGCCGCTGGCGCAGCGCCTGGGCAGGAAGCTCAAGGGCATCCATCTGAAGACCAGGGTCACCTCGGCCAAGGCCGGCAAGAAGGGCATCGAGGTCAGCTACGAGGGCGACAGCATCCCCGCCGACACCGTGTTCGACCGCGTGCTGGTCTCGGTCGGCCGCTCGCCGAACGGCGGCAGCATCGGCGCCGACAAGGCCGGCGTGGCGGTGAGCGAGCGCGGCTTCATCAGCGTCGACAGCCAGATGCGCACCAACGTGCCGCACATCTTCGCCATCGGCGACCTGGTCGGCCAGCCGATGCTGGCGCACAAGGCCACCCACGAGGCGAAGGTCGCCGCCGAAGTCGTCGCCGGGCACAAGAGCCACTTCGACGCGCGGGTGATCCCGTCGGTGGCCTACACCGATCCTGAAATCGCCTGGGTCGGCGTCACCGAGCGCGAGGCGAAGGAGAAGGGCCTGAAGATCGGCGTCGGCAAGTTCCCGTGGGCGGCCAGCGGCCGCGCCATCGGCAACGACCGCACCGAAGGCTTCACCAAGCTGCTGTTCGACGAAGCCACCCACCGCGTGGTCGG
>JAJXTX010000080.1 GCA_021783385.1 Pseudomonadota bacterium | reverse complement strand
CGCCCATGAAAATGGTGATCACGAAGAAGTACGGCAGCATCGCGAACAGCAGCACCGCGCGCGACTGCGGCGTGGCCTGGTCGCGCCGGGCCACCTGCAGCGGCCACGCGGTGCTCGGCGAGATGCCCCGCGCCACCAGCCGCATCGCGCCCTGCTGGCGCGCATAGCTCTCCACCAGTTGGGTCACCCGCTGCACCGCGGTGCCGGCATCGCGCTGCGAGGAGTCGTAGAACAGCTCCACCTGCACCGGCTGGCCCAAGCGCCAGGCGTGGCCGTAGCTGGAGGCAATACGCAGCACCACGTCGGCGTCCTGATCGCGCACCGCCTTGCCCGGATCGGCGACTGATGCGCCCGGCACTACGCCACCCTGCTTGAGCGCGTCGATCAGGTTCGGCGCGTATTCGGCACCGATCACCGGCACCGGCAGCGGCTGCCCGGCCTTGTCCAGCTCGCGGCTGAGGGTGACGTTGAGCAGCATCACGAACAGGATCGGCCCCAGCAGCGGGCCGGTAAGAAACGCGCTGATCAGGGTGCGGCGGTCGCGCAGGTTTTCGCGCACCTCCTTCAGGAACACGGTGGCGAAGGCGCGGCGACGCGGCGCCGACTGGCGGCTGTCGGCGCTCATGCGGCCAACCCCTCGTCGCTGCCGATGATCTTCACGAACGCATCCTCCAGGTTGTTCTCGCCGGTCTGCGCGCGCAGCGCGTCCGGCGATTCGTCGGCCACCACGCGGCCGTGCGCGATCACCACGATGCGATCGCATAGCGCCGCCACCTCCTGCATGATGTGGCTGGAAAACAGCACGCAGCGGCCCTCCGCCTTCAGCCGCATCATGAACTGGCGCAGCGCGCGGGTGGCCATCACGTCCAGCCCGTTGGTCGGCTCATCCAGGATCACGTTGCGCGGATCGTGCACCAGCGCCCGCGCGATCGCCGTCTTCACGCGCTGACCCTGCGAGAAACCCTCGGTGCGGCGGTCGCCGATGTCGGCCATCTCCAGCGCCTGGATCAGCGCCTCGCGGCGGCTCGCCAGCAGCGCCTCCGGCAGGCCGTGCAGGCGCCCGAAGTAGTCGATGTTCTCGCGTGCGGTAAGCCGCTTGTACAGCCCGCGCGCATCCGGCAGTACACCGAGCTGGCGGCGCACGGCCAGCGGATCGCGCGCCGCGTCGATGCCGTCCACCAGCACCTGGCCGCGGTCCGGCGCCATCAGCGTGTAGAGCATGCGCAGCGTGGTGGTCTTGCCGGCGCCATTGGGGCCGAGCAGGCCGGTGATCTCGCCGTCGCGGGCACTGAAGCTGACGCCATCGACGGCCTTCACCGCACCGAACGCCTTGTGCAGGTCGCTAACCTCGATCATGGCGCCGCTCCTTAAGGGGTTGAACCGTTGAAGTCGATGAAGATCGGCGTGGGCCGCAGCCGCTTCAGGCAGCTCGCGTCAAGCGTCTTGGGGTCGAGTCTTTCGACAAAGTGCTGGATCAGCTGCGGCGCGCAGCCGGCCGCCATCACGCTGTGCGCCTGCCCCCGCAGCACCAGCACGCGCGCGTCGGTGAGGCCCTTGGCCACTTCCTCGGCGTAGCGCGGTGGCGTTACCGGATCGTACTGGCCGGCCAGCAGCAGCATCGGCTTGCCGGATTTCAGCGGCTGGTGGAAGTCGACCGGACGCGTGCCCTTGGGCCACACCGAGCAGACCGCCTTCAGCGCGTCGATCATGTGCGTGCCGAGGATGGTGTTGGCGTCCTGCGGGCGCGGCCTGAGCAGGTCGGCGTCCTCGCTGCAGATCACCGAGTACTGCATGCCGCTGCCCATCAGGTCGGCCAGGTCACCGGAGAGGATCTTCGCCTGCCCCAGCAGCGGGCCGACGTCGCCGTGCGCCGCCGCGTCGATCGACAGCGGCAGCAGCGCGGCGGTGGCCGGTGTGTAGGCGAACATGCGCACCACGCTGGCCAGCGAGTCCTCGCTGAGCACCCGCTTCACCGTCTGGTAGGTTTCCGGATCGCGAAAGCTCACCTGGTGCGGGTTCGCACGCAGCGTGTCGCGCAGCTGGTACAGCGTCTGGTCCGGATCGCCGAACTTCTGTTTGCAGGCCGGCTCGGCAGTGCAGCGGGCGAACTGCGCCTTGAGCGCCTGATCGAGGTTCTGCGCGAAGGTTTCACCCAGCACCAGCGGATTGGGAACCACGCTGTCCAGCACCACGCTGCGCACCGCGTCCGGGTAATGCATCAGGTACTGCTGCGCCATGCGCGTGCCGTAGGACACACCGATCAGGTCGAACCGCGGCGCGCCCAGCGCCTTGCGCACGTCTTCCAGATCCTGCGCCGCGATGGTGGTGGTGTAGTAGCGCGGATCGGCGTGCGTCTGCACCTGGCGCAGGCAGCTGGCCACCGCGGCGCGCAGCCTGGCCGGATCGAAGCCGGCGCTGTCGTCCTGCCCGCTGGCGTCATCGGAGGAGGGGCAGGTCAACGCGTTGGAGCCGCCGGTGCCGCGCTGGTCGAGCAGCAGCACGTTGCGATGCGCCAGCAGCGACTGCAGCACCGCGGCCACCGTGCCGGCCGAGTCGGTGGCCGCCTGGCCGGGGCCGCCGGCCAGGAACACCAGCATGTCGCGATCGGCCACCTGCGCGCGCGAGCGCAGCAGTGCCAGGTTGAGTTCGATCACGCGGCTGTGCGGATCGGCGCGGTTTTCCGGCACCGGAAACTTCGCGCACCAGGCGGCCGTGCTGAGGCCGCTGTTCGGCTGCTGCAGTTCGCACGCGCGCAGGGTGACGCGGCCCAGCGTCCAGCTGCGCGGTTTCGCCGGCGGCAATGGCGCGCCCGCCGTGGCCGGCGCTGCAGCTGGCGTGGTCGCCACGGTGCGCTCGCGAACGTGGAAGTGGTTCCAGGCCAGCAAGCCCAGCGCTACGGCCACCGCGCCGATGCGCATCGCGCTACGTCCCTTCAAAGCCATGCCCCTGCTCCTCACCCGGTACGAAAATCGATTCGATCGGACGGCCAAACAGCCGCGCGATCCTGAACGCCAGCGGCAGGCTGGGATCGTACTTGCCGGTCTCGATCGCGTTGATGGTCTGCCGCGACACCGCCAGCTGCTCGGCCAGATCCGCCTGCGACCAGCCCTGCTCGCCACGCAGTTCGCGCACATGGTTAATCATGACGTGCCGCCATTGTCTGCCGCTGTGACGGTTTCACGGCGTTTCGTCAGCATCGTCCCGGCGCCGGCGCCGGAGCGCCTGCATCAAGGCCACCAGCGCCAGCCCTGCCGCCGTGCCGCAGAGCATGCCCAGCTGCTCGTCGCCCAGCTGATGGCGCGCGACCGCGGCGATGACGAGCAGTGCCAGCGCCGTCAGCAGCAGGCGCCAGTGCCGGCGGGTGCCGCTATCGCACAGCACATCGCCACCGGCGCCGTAACGCCGGCTGGCCCAGCTGCGCCCGGCGGCATACAGCACCACCAGCAGTGGCCAGACCCCGATCAGGATGCTGCCGTCGAGCGTGACGACGCCGGCCGCAGCGAGGAAGCCGCCGATCAGGCTGAGCATGCTGACCACGGTGGCCGCGATCGCCAGGCCGATCAGGTGAATGCGCTGCTCCAACTCGTCGCCGCCCAGCACCATCCGCACCATCGCACGCACCACGAACAGCACCGGCAGCACCGGCAAGACCGCCAGCCCGACCTTCAACAGCTCGCTGTGCACGCGCGGCAGCAGCGGCCACAGCAGCAACATGATCAGCATATAGGCCGCCATTGCAGGCCAGAACTCGCGCTGGTAGCGCTGGTGAACCGGGCGACGTTGCTGCATGGGAGGCTCCTGTCGGCAATGTCAAGCGACCTTGACAAACGCAGCGTAGAGAACCCTCGGCGCTCATGTCAAGCATCCTTTACAAAAACATCCTTTGTGTGCGGTGCGCCCCATTCTTTCGTGAAGACTGGGTGACGGCGCGCCGTGGAAAGTGACGCAGTTCGCACTTTCAATGACATAATTTGGCGGTGAAACCTCAGACGTAAGTCATGCGGCGCGCTTTCCCAACGCCGTAAGGCAACTCTGCAACCTCAGCCAGGACTCGCTCCGGGCCTGGATCGCATAAGCGAGCAGGTCTTGGCACAACGTTTGCTTCAGTGGCACGACAAGCGTCGGAAGTGTGACGCCGAACACGCTTTGCGCTACCCGACGCCGATCCCGAACCTGTCCATCATCTCCAGCAGAAATCTCAGGAAATCCGCATGAAAAAGACCTTACTCTCCGCTGTCATGATTGCCAGCTTCGGCATCGCAGCCCTGGCCTCGCAGGCCGCTCGCGCCGTCGACGGCACCATCACGTTTACCGGCAAGGTGGTCGCCAACTCTTGCGCGTTCAGCGTCAACGGTGGCAGCAACAACAACACGGTCGTGTTGCCGGTCGTGTTCACCACGTTCCTGACTAGCGCCGGCAACGTGGCGGGAACCACGGCCTTCACGATCGCCGCCAGCGGCTGCGATCCGAACCTGACCAGCGTGCAGGCGTATTTCAGCGGCGCCAACGTCGACGCAACCACTGGGAACCTGAAGAACACCGGCACGGCGACCAACGTGCAGGTGCAGCTGCTGAACGGTACGACCGTCATGCCACTGAACGCCGCCACCGCCACGGCGCAGAACTCGCCGGTCGGTACGCTCTCGGGCGGTGCCACCACGATGAACTACAAGGTCCAGTACTATGCCACCGGCGCGGCGGGTGCGGGCCTTGTGAATACCAGCGTGGCGTACACGATCAACTATCTGTAATTGCGTATCCGCTGCGCCGCGGCCACTATGTTTGAGGGCCGCAGCGCACCGCTGAAGCACGCTGCAATGCACTGATCGCCAAACAGGGTACGTCGATGAAAAGCTTTATCTGGGCCGTCAGTGCGGGTCTGATAGCGCTCGCCCTGGTTGTCAGTGCCGCGCATGCCAGCGTGGTGATCGGCGGCACCCGCGTCGTGTTCCCGGCGCAGGACGGTGAGGTCACCGTACGCCTGACCAACCAGGGCGACGGTCCGGCGCTGATCGAGGCATGGATCGACCGCGGCAACCCCCAATCCACCCCGGACAAGGCCGACGCGCCGTTCCTGATCACGCCGCCGCTGTTCCGCATGGAAGCGCACAAGGACCAGAGCCTGCGCATCATCGCGACGCAGGCTCCCCTGCCGACGGATCACGAATCGCTGTTCTGGCTGAACGTGCTTGAGGTTCCGCCCAAGCCCACTGGGCCGCAGATGGCGGGCAAGAATCTGCTGCAATTCGCGATACGTTCGCGTCTCAAGCTGTTCTATCGTCCGGCCCATCTTTCGGGCGATCCGCTCACCGCGCCCAAGCAGGTCACCTGGAAGGCCGTGGCGACGAACCCGGGCTACGCGCTGGAATTGCACAACCCCACGCCCTACTACATCACCTTTACCGCCGTGGCGCTGGACATAGGCGACAAGCACTACGTGGCTGACACCGGCATGGTCGCCCCGCTGGGCACGTTGCGCATGGCGGTGAAGGGTCTGACGCAGGTGCCACCGACCGGCACGCCGGTCACATTCAGCACGATCAACGACTACGGCGCGCTGATCACCAGCAAGGGCGTACTGTCGCCATGAATCCGCGATTCGCCACATGCCCGGCGGCATCGCCGCGCAGGCTTGTGGCGTGCGGCAATATCCTGCTGTGCGCTGCCATTGCTGTCGCACTCTTTCCAGTCCCAACGCGTGCCGCTGCCGCCAGTGGTGTCGACGCAGCAGCCTCGGGTGCGGACGCAAGTGGCGCGGATGCGCAGTTCGACCGTAGCCTGCTGTCGGGTGCCGGCGACAACACGACGGATCTCTCCCGCTTCGAGCATGGAAATCCGGTGCTGCCGGGCACCTACAACACCGACCTCTATCTCAACGGGGCATGGGTCGGCCGCACCGAGGTACGCTTCGACGCCGCGGGAGAGGCCAGCGCAACACCGTGCGTCGACCGCAAATTGCTAGACCAGCTGGGCTTGCGGCCGGAGAAAGTGCCTGCCCCGGTCATGCTCAGGCTGCAGGATCCGAAGGCGTGCGTAGCCATCGGCAGCATCATTCCCGGTGCCACGATGGCCTTTGACATGCCCGACCTGCGACTGGATACCAGCGTGCCCCAGGCCTTCCTTGGCGAGATGCCGCGCGGGTATGTCAGCCCGCAATACTGGGACGCCGGCGTTCCCGCGGCGCTGCTGAATTACAACTTCAACAGCTATCAAACCAGCAGCCGGGGACAGCGCCAGACTTCCTCGTACCTGGGTCTGAATGCCGGATTCAACCTTGGGCAATGGCATTTTCGCCACGATTCCAGCTACGACTGGCAGTCCGCCGCGAACGGAGCCCCGGCAAGCCGGCAGTGGCGGAACATCGACAGCTATGTGCGGCGCGATCTGCCGTCGTTGCGCTCGCAGCTCACCGTGGGCGACGCCTACACCGACGGCCAGGTATTCGACAGTTTCAGCCTCCGCGGCGTGCAGCTGGCTACCGATGACCGCATGCTCCCGGACTCTCTGCGCGGCTATGCGCCGGTCGTGCGGGGCATCGCCAATACCAATGCGATGGTCACCATCCGCCAGAATGGTGTGCAGATTTATCAGACGACGGTGGCACCCGGACCGTTCACCATCAATGACCTTTACCCGACTGGCTACGGTGGAAGCCTTGATGTGACGGTGACGGAGGCCGATGGCCGCACGCGTACTTTCTCCGTCCCGTATGCCTCGGTGGCCCAGCTGCTGCGGCCCGGCATCACCCGCTTCGATGTGGCGGCCGGCACGCTACGCAATTTCTCGCTGGTGCACACCCCGGATGTGGCGCAGGCGACGGTGCAGCACGGCTTCAGCAATCTGCTGACCGGTTACACCGGGATCCAGGCTGCGCAAGGGTACGCCGCGCTGTTGCTCGGCAGCGCCGTGAATACGTCGGTTGGCGCATTCGCGCTCGATGTCACGGAGGCACACACGCGCATCCCGGGCTTTTCCTCACACGCGGGCCAGAGCGTACGGATCAGCTTCAGCAAGCTGCTTCCGCAAACCAATACCTCGCTTTCGGTCGCCGCCTACCGCTACTCGACCGCCGGCTATCTCAGCCTGACGGATGCCGCGCTGGCACGGGATTATGCACGCCGTGGCCTCAACCCCTTCACCTATGTCGTGCCTCCCGCCGTATCTACCGTCAACGGGATACCGATCCGCACCGTACTGACACCCTCTCAACAGGCCGCGCTTTCGGGCAATTTCTACAATCCTGCCATCAGTGGCATGGCGCTCGAACGGCAGCGCAGCCGATTCGATCTCACATTGAATCAGCGCCTCGGGCAACGCGGCGGTTCGTTCTATGCGAATGCATCTCTGCGTAACTACTGGAATCGTGCAGGCACCGACACGCAGTTCCAGGTCGGCTACAACAATTCGTTTCATAGCGTGAGCTACGGCATCTCCGCGACACGCACGCGCGACCCCCTGGGGCGCTATGACAACGAATACTTCGCCAGCATCAGCGTGCCCCTTGGCGATGGCCCGCACGCCCCTTCACTGAGCCTCAACCTCACCAACAGCGGCACTGGCGGATCACAGGAACAGGCCATGCTCAACGGCTCTGCCGGCGCCGACAACCAGTTCAACTATGGTGCTACTGCGTCGCATGGCAGCGGCTCCACGGGCAACGCCGGCAGCATCAATGGCGGCTACCGCAGCCCTTATGCGGTATTCAACGCCGGCTACGGCGTGGGCAGCGGATATTCGCAGGCCTCGTTGGGCATAAGCGGTGCCGTGGTTGCGCATCCGGGCGGCGTCACCTTCGGTCAGCCGATGGGCGAGACTGCGGCGATCGTTTACGTGCCTCACGGCCAAGGCGCGTATTTGAACAATGCTGCCGGCGCACGCATCGATCGCTTCGGTTATGCCTTGGTGCCGTACCTCACGCCTTACAGCCTCAACACCATTCAGATCGATCCGAAGGGATTATCCCTGGACGTGCAGCTTGACGCTACGAGCACCCAGGTTGCACCTTATGCCGGCGCATTGGTGATGTTGAAATTCAAGACACAAAATGGCCGCACGATTATTTTGCGAGCCCGTCTCACGGATGGCAAAACACTTCCATTTGGCGCAGAAGTATTCAACGAGAAAGGCGTTTCCATGGGCCTGGTGGGCCAGAATGGGGAAATCCTGGCTCGCGGTGTCAACCAGTCAGGAAAGCTTACGGCGCAATGGCAAGATGAAAATGGCGCAGCGCAGTCGTGCTCGTTCGGTTATCAACTGAAGCCGAAGAGCAAGCAAAAAGAAACCGTGAAACAATACGAAGTCATAAGCACCGTCTGCATGCAATCCGTTACCACCACACTTGTCTCAAGGAGCGGCACATGAAGCCTGGTCGGTTTGCAAGGTGCCTCACCCGAGCAGTGCAGGGTGCGTTACTTGCTGTTGCTCTGCTGGTTCTGGCGATGCGGCCAGCATTTGCAGTCAAGTCACCGGCCTGCACCGCTTCACCACAAAGTCAAGCCATCTCGATTCCCTCGCCTGTAGGAATCTCACCAGGCACCAGCAATGGAAAGATAGGACAGCCATCCCCACCTGTGACCGTCAGTATTGATTGCCTGAATGCCTTCATGAACACGGTAAATTATTATGATTATTTCAATCTTCAAACAGGCAACATATCCGCTATCGATTTTGCAAATGCGCCGCCGGGCGGTGTCGGCATCATGCTCCAGACCAATGTCCCCGGAATCGATGTATTGCTTACCGCAACGCCATCTCAGGCAAGCAGCGGAAACAATGGCCCCAATGGAACCATTGGGTGGTCGTTGGGTACAGTCAAGTGCGACTCTGGCAATTCTCCTTCCAACTACTGCATTCCCAATCCGATTTCGGAAACCTTTACAGCACAATTAGTGAAAACTGGAACTGTTTCCCCCGGTACGACAAATAATATTCAAATTCTTCAGTTTTTCGATACGGACAATAATCAGCAGGGTATACAATACACAGCATCAAACCCATTAGGAAAACTTACTTTAAATCCGGTGACGATATCCGCCAATACCTGCAACGTCACTGCAGGTTCAAGCAATATCAATGTTATTTTGCCAACGATCACCACCAACGCACTGCCAAGCACCGGCTCGGTGGCTGGTCAGACAGCCTTCAACATCCAGTATTCGTGTTCCGTGGGCTGGTCGCTTTACATGACCATGAGCACCACCCGTCCGGGGGCAGCAACGGGGGTCATCCTTTCAGCAGCCACATGTACTTCGGGGACGTCGGCCGCCAATATCGGCATCCAGGTGCTGCAAAACAACCTGCAGCCCGTTCAATTCGACGCCGCGCAGCCGCTTGGAAGCTCCCCCAACGGAGTGCTGACACTGAACTATTACGCCCAGTACTACGCTACCGGCTCTCCGACGGGACCAGGCCCTGTCTGTGGAACGGGCACATTCACCATGTCCTACCAGTAATCTGGACGCACAACGGCAGCGACTCGCCGCCTCCGATGGCTAATTGAAGGTCTGCGTTACAAGCTTGGCAGAGCGCGTTCCGGTGCCAGCCGGCGTGACGTACCCGGTAAAATAGGCAAGCAGCCGGTCGCTTTTTGAGGCGGCACCGAGTGTGGTCACGGTCACCGCGTAGGACCCGCCGGAACCTGCCGGCGAACCGGAGTTACCACAGGTGTACTCTTGTGACGTCGAGCCAGGGCGGCTCGAAATGGATCGCGTGGACCCGGCGGAGGCATCGGCAACTGCGCAAGTAGGCGTAACGATCGAGCCCGAAAACGCGATCCGTCCGCTCGCAGCCCTCGCGCTCGAGGTGCCCAAGATCATGGCGAATGCGCAACCTGCCAAGACGGTGCAAAACTGACCTGTCATGTCGTTCTCCTTGCAGCACCCGCAAAATCATCGGGTGCTTAAAGGTGCCTTCGGCCGGTACATGCCGACCTTTACAGGTTCTGCTTGTGCAGGTTGTGCAATTGTGATCGTGCGCACACTTCATTGTCTGTGGAGTCGGCGGCAAGCTCCGGTTAAGGCTCGGACGGATGCGCGAGCAGCGTCGACAAGCGTGAATGCGCAACGGAGCTTTGCTGACGCGCCATGCGTGGCAGGTCATCCCTGCCTGATACCGGTATCGGCGTGTGGCCGCCAAACTTTATCAGCGCGACGAGACGTACTTTTCGCGGCGGATCTGCGCCACCGGCAGGCCGTGGCTCTTGAGCGCCTCGAAGGCGGCATCGACCATGTTGGGGTTGCCGCACAGGTAGGCGATGTCGCGCTCGGGGTGCGGTCCCAATTCGGCCAGCACGTGCTGCACGTGGCCGCTGCGGTCGGTCGGGCGCGGCACCGCGCGCGGCTGGCGGCTGAGGCAGCCGTGAAAGAGGAAGTTCGGGTGGCGCCGGGCGAATGCCTCGAACTCCGCGTCGTACAGCAATTCGGCCTCGCTGCGCGCCCCATACAGCAGCACCACCTGACGCTCGCCTTGCGCCAGCAGCTTTTCGATCTGCGGCAGCATGGCGCGGTACGGGGTGACGCCGGTGCCGGTGGCCAGCAGCAGGTAGCGCGGATGGGTGTCGGTCGGCTGCAGGCAGAAGCGCCCGT
>JAJXTX010000079.1:6361-10629 GCA_021783385.1 Pseudomonadota bacterium | reverse complement strand
CGTCGATCGCCGTGGCGTCGACGATGCCGTACTTGTCGGTCTCGTTCGGCGGCACTTCCTCCACCGCGATCACGCCGGCCTGCTGGGCTTCGGCGAGTTCGGCCATCTGCCGCAGCGCGCCCTTGCCGCTGCCGATCGCGCCGTTCCAGATCAGGTCATCGGGCAGCACCACGCCGAACGGCTCGTCGCCCACCACCGGTTTGGCACACAGCACGGCGTGACCCAGACCCAGCGCCTCCGGCTGGGTCACGAAGATCGCCCGCACGTGCCGCGGCAGGGTGCCCTGCACCAGCGCCAGCAGCTCGTCCTTGCCCTTTTCCTGCAGCTTCGCCTCCAGCTCGTAGGCCTTGTCGAAGTAGTCGGCGATCGCATGCTTGTAGCGATTGGTGACGAAGATCAGCGTGTCGGCGCCGGCATCGACCGCCTCGTCGACGGCGTACTGGATCAGCGGCTTGTCCAGTACCGGCAGCATTTCCTTGGCCACCACCTTGGTGGCCGGCAGAAAGCGGGTGCCGAGGCCAGCCACGGGGAATACCACCTTGCGCAGGGGTTTGCTCACTCACTTTTCTCCGGATGGGTGCGACGAATCGAGATGACATTGTCCGGCTGCGCGACTTCGCTCCAGCGGAACGAGGGCAGCAGGCTGGACACGCAGCGGCGCAATTCGTCTTCGTTGTAGACAGCCTCCGCCTCGGCGGCCTTGTTCAGCAGCGCCTGCAGCAGCTCCCACGAGACTTCGCGGTGCTGCGCCAGGAAAATCTTCGCGTGCTCGGTGGCGCGATAGTTTTCCAGCGGGTGGAAAAGCTCCTCGAACAGTTTTTCGCCGGCGCGCAACCCGGTATAGACGATCGGGATCTCGCTGCCCGGCTTCTTGCCGGCGAGGCGGATCATCTGTTCGGCCAGATCGCGGATCTTCACCGGCTCGCCCATGTCGAGCGCGTAGATCTCGCCGCCCTTGCCGATGCTGGCCGCCTGCAGGATCAGTTGGCACGCCTCGGGGATCGTCATGAAATAGCGCGAGACCTCCGGATGCGTCACGGTGACCGGGCCGCCGTCGCGGATCTGCCGGCGGAACAGCGGCACCACCGAGCCGGCTGAATCCAGCACGTTGCCGAAACGCACCGTCATGTAGCGGGTTTCAGCGTGTGCATCGAGGTTCTGGCAGTAGATCTCGGCCACCCGCTTGCAGGCTCCCATCACGCTGGTCGGATTGACCGCCTTGTCGGTGGAGATCAGCACGAAGCATTCGACGCCGGTTTCGTGGGCCACATCGGCGACCGTGCGCGTGCCCAGCACGTTGTTGCGGAAGGCCGTGCGCAACTGTCCCTGCAGCATCGGCACATGCTTGTAGGCGGCGGCGTGGAACACCACCTGCGGCATCGCCTGCGCGAACACTTTCTGCATCGCCACCTGATCGCCACAGTTGGCCAGGATGCTTTCCAGAATGAGCTCGGGAAAGTCCGCCCGCAGCTCCTGGGTGATGCGGTACAGGTTGTACTCGCTCTGCTCCACCACGATCAGCGACTGCGCACCCATGCGCGCGATCTGCCGGCACAGTTCCGAGCCGATCGAACCGCCGCCTCCGGTCACCAGCACGCGGCGGGTGGTCAGCGTGGACCGGATCGCCGTCCAGTCGAGCTCCACCGTGTCTCGACCAAGCAGATCGTCGATCGCCACCTCCTTGATCTGGTTGAACTGGGCGCGGCCGGCGACCACGTCCTCCAGCCGTGGCACCGTGCGATATGGCAGTCCGGTGGCATCGCACAGCGCCACCACACGCCGCATCTCGCTGGTCGAGGCGGCCGGCAATGCGATCAGCAGCATGTCCACGGCCGCCTCGCGCGCAACCTCGGGCAACTGGTCGAGGCGACTCAATACCGGGTGGCCGTTGATGCTGGCGCCGCGCAGGCTGGGTTTGTCATCGACAAAACCCACCACTGCGTAGCGACTGTCTCGACGCAGATCGCGCGACAGCACTTCGCCGGCCCGGTCGGCGCCCACGATCAGCACCCGTTTGACTTTCTGGTTCTGCAGCAGTTCGCTGCGGCTGTCCTTCCAGAAGCGATAGGCCAGCCGGGGCGTACCCAGCATCAGGGCGAGAACGGCCGGATAGATCAGCAGCACCGAGCGCGGCACGCCGTCCAGCCGGTTGTACAGGAACAGCGTGATGTAGATCGCGAACGCGCCGATCACCACCGCACGCAGGATGTTCCACAGGTCGGGCAGGCTGGCGAAGCGCCAGACGCTCTTGTACAGCCCGGTCCAGCGAAAAATCAGCCCCTGCACCAGCAGTACCACCGGAAATTCCAGCAGGTGGTAGCTGACGATCTCGTCGGCTCCGAACGAATAGCGCAGCTGCTTGGCGATCCACCAGGCCAGCGCCGCCATCGCCAGGTCGTGCAGCACGACCGCGATGCGCGGGTGGATGACACCGATCAATTTACGCAACGACATGACGATCCTTCGACAGGTTGCGCCGCAGGCAGCGACGTTTCAGCGCCAGCCAGATGGCTGCCGCGCCCAGGTAAACGAGGATACTAACGGGCAGCGCCACCTCCGGATGACTGCAAGCCAACCAGGCGGCCGGCGCCGCCACCAGCAGATTCCAGCCCATGTAGGCCGCATCCACCCCGCCATGGGTGGCACCGCTGCGTACCAGCCACTGATACAGATGCTCGCGATGCGCGGCTTGCCAGCGCCGGCCCCGCCAGATGCGGGTCAGTAGCGTCAGGCTGGCGTCAGTCACGAAGGCCGAGCACAGGATCAGCGCCGGCCACAGCAACGCGGGCTGTTGCCGCCACAGCATCGCGCTGAGCGCAAAGATCAGCAGGCCGAGGCTGCCGCTGCCCACGTCGCCCATGAAAATCCGCGCCGGCGGCCGGTTGTAGCCCCAGAACCCGAGCGTGGCGGCGGCGACCACGGCCGCCGCGATCGCCAACGACGGCTGTGCCGCGTCGACGGCCAGCAGCGCCAGGCCGCTGGTCACGAAGATCGCCTGCTGTGCCAGCAGGCCGTCGATGCCGTCCATGAAATTATGCAGGTTGATGCTCCAGGCGCCGGCGCCCAGCAGCAGCGGCAGCCACCATCCCGACAGGCCGCTGGCGACCAGCGCGAGTGAAAAACCCAGCACCGCCAGCAGCTGCGCGCCGAGTCGCGGCCACACCGGCAGCGGCTGATGATCATCCCACCAGCCAGCCAGCGCGACCAGCGCAAGTGCGCCCACCACGCTGATCATCACACCGGGCGGCCAGCGCTCAGGCCGCATCAGCCACGCCCCGGACATGCAAATCAACGTCGCGACCACCACGCCCAGACCGCCGCCTCGTGGCGTCGGCAGGATATGCGAACGGCGGTGCCCGGGCTGATCCAGCAGGCCGCGGCGGTGTGCGTAGGCAATCGCCGCGCGCACCAGCAGCAGCGCCAGCAGCAGCGCCAGCAGCGGCCATCCGATGGCCGTGAACCGGTCCGTCTCACTCACTGGCAACGCCATGGATCGGCCGGATCGTGCTCCAGCTCTTGCAACTGGGACACTGCCAGTGATGCGCCTTGGCGCCGAAGCCGCAGCGGCTGCAGCGGTACATCGCCTGGCCCTCCAGCAGCTTGCGGGTGAGATCGCGCAGGATCAGGAAATTCTCCCGCGCCTCGCCATCGATCTTGTCCATGGTGGCGTCGATAAGGGCCATCAGGCCGCGCACCGACGGGCGCTGACGCAGCTGCGCGGTGAGGAAATCGATCGACGCGCGTTCGCCGTCGCGCTGGCGATAAAGCTGGGCCAGCGCCAGCACCGGCGAAATGCCGTGGTAGCGACCCAGCAGCTCGCGCAGAAAACTCTCTGCACGCTCCATCTGCTGCGCATGCGCGTAGCTGTTGAGCAGCGGCGGCAAAATGTCCGGCGTGAAAGCCGCGTCGGCCTGGATCGCCGCCTCATAGGCGCCCACCGCCTCGAGGTAATGGCCATCCTCGGACTGCAGACGGCCGGTGAGCATGAACGCCCTGACGCAATCGGCCTGGCATTCGAAGGCCTGCCGCAGGTACTCGCGCGCCTCGGCCAGCGCGCCATGTTGGCGCGAGCGGTCTGCCAGCTCGCAGTAGAACTGGGCAATCATCGACGCCTCGTCCTCGCCGGTCATCACCTCCAGCCGGCGCGCGTGTTCGATGGCCTTGTACCAGTCGCGCTCGTGCTGGTAGATCGCGATCAGGTGGCGCAACGCCGAGGGCGCGTGCGCATCCATCGCCACCAGGTCGGAAAACAGCGCCTCGGCGCGATC
>JAJXTX010000079.1:0-6261 GCA_021783385.1 Pseudomonadota bacterium | reverse complement strand
ACCAGCTCGGCATTGAGCGCACCCAGCACCACGCCGGCCACGATGAATACAGCAAAGATGGATATCACAAGCAGTCGCATGCGGCGACTTTACCCGATTGGACGTGACAGGCACAGGCGTTGCCTGCCCGCGCAGCCATCGCCGCGCACCCGATCATGACACGCTGGCAGGGTGCATCCGCCAGGCACAAAAAAGGCAGGATCGGTCTGCGCCACCTGCCTGCAGTCGCACGCGGTCAGGACGTCAATGGGCGGCAGAATCGCCGCCGTCTTCCAGATGCTGGTTGACGCGCTCGCGCAGCTCCTTGCCGGGTTTGAAATGTGGCACATGCTTGCCCGGCAGCGCCACAGCATCGCCCGTCTTCGGATTGCGCCCCATGCGTGCCGGCCGGTAGTGCAGCGCAAAGCTGCCGAAACCGCGCACCTCGATGCGTTCGCCGTGGGCCAGCGCGTGACTCATCTGTTCGATTACGCTCTTGACGGCCATTTCGACGTCGGCAAACGCAAGATGGGTCTGGCGCCTGGCCAGCGCCTCGATCAATTCGGATTTGGTCATGGGACCCCAATGTCCGTGACGTGAAACGGCGGGGCGGCAAAGCGCCGCCCCGCATGAGACTGTCGCAAAGATCAGTCGGCCTTGTCGAACTGTTCCTTGAGCAAGGCGCCGAGCTTGGTGGTGCCGGTCGAGGCGGAAGCGTAGTCGACAATGGCCTCCTGCACGTCCTCCTCGTCCTTGGCGCGAATCGAAAGCGCAAGCTGGCGACCCTTGCGATCCATGCCGGTGAACTTGGCCTCGACCTTGTCGCCCACCTTCAGATACTGGGTGGCATCGTCGACGCGCTCCTTGGCGATGTCGTTGGCGCGCAGGTAACCCTCCACGCCCTCACCCAGATCGATCAACGCCCCCTTGGCGTCGACTTCCTTGACGGTGCCGTTGACGATGGTGCCGCGCGGATTGGCCGCCATGAACTGGCCGAACGGATCCTGCTCCATCTGCTTGATGCCGAGCGAGATGCGCTCACGCTCCGGATCGACGGCCAGCACCACCGCCTCGATCTCGTCGCCCTTCTTGAAATTGCGCACGAGGTCTTCGCCGGACATCTGCCACGAGATGTCGGACAGGTGCACCAGACCATCGATGCCGCCGTCCAGGCCGATGAACACGCCGAAGTCGGTGATCGACTTGATCTGGCCCGAGACCTTGTCGCCCTTCTTGTGCATGGCGGCGAAGGCTTCCCACGGGTTCGAGCGGGTCTGCTTGATGCCCAGCGAGATGCGGCGACGCTCTTCGTCCACGTCCAGCACGGTGACCTCGGTTTCGTCACCGACCTGAACTACCTTGGCCGGGTTGACGTTCTTGTTGGTCCAGTCCATTTCGGAGACATGCACCAGGCCTTCCACGCCCGGCTCGATCTCGACGAAGCAGCCGTAATCGGTGACGTTGGAGACCTTGCCGAACAGCCGACTGCCGACCGGGTAGCGGCGGGCGATGGCGACCCACGGGTCGTCGCCGAGCTGCTTCAGGCCGAGCGAAACCCGGTTGCGTTCCTTGTCGTACTTCAGCACGCGCACGTCGAGCTCGTCGCCGACGTTGACCACTTCGGACGGATGGCGCACGCGCTTCCACGCCATGTCGGTGATGTGCAGCAGGCCGTCGATGCCGCCCAGGTCCACAAACGCGCCATAGTCGGTGAGGTTCTTGACAGTACCCTTGACCACCGCGCCCTCGGTCAGGCGCTCGAGCAGCTGCTCGCGCTCGGCCGAGAACTCGGTCTCGACCACGGCGCGGCGGCTGACCACCACGTTGTTGCGCTTGCGGTCGAGCTTGATGATCTTGAACTCGAGTTCCTTGCCCTCGAGGAACACCGGATCGCGCACCGGGCGCACGTCGACCAGCGAGCCGGGCAGGAATGCGCGGACATCCTTGATGTCAACCGTGAAGCCGCCCTTGACCTTGCCGGAGATGAGGCCAACGATGGTCTCCTCCTTGTCGAAGGCGTGCTCGAGGTCGTCCCACACCATCGAGCGCTTGGCCTTCTCGCGCGACAGCTTGGTTTCGCCGAAACCGTCTTCCAAAGCTTCGAGGGCTACCTTCACCTCGTCGCCTACCTGCACCTCCAGCACGCCCTGCTCATCGCGGAACTGCTCGATGGGGACGATGCCTTCGCTCTTCAGGCCCGCATTGATCACCACCACGTCGTTGCGGATTTCCACAACGATGCCGGTGACGATGGCGCCGGGCTTCAGCTTGGAGATGGCCTGCTGGCTCTGTTCAAACAGTTCGGCAAAACTTTCAGTCATGTTGATTCCATAGTGGGAAGAGATCGGTGCCCGTGGCGCATGATCGGTTGCGCACGAAGAGTCGATCCACCGGTTGGGGGCAGCTCGGGTGGTTCCTCGGAACCGACCGTCGTCACCGTGGCTAAAACCCTGCCGTAGCAGGGGGGACAAAATGCAATCACGCAGCCGGTAAGGGATGCACGACCGCCAGAACTTTCGCGACCACGTCGTCGATGCCCATGCCCGTGGTGTCCACGATCACGGCATCCGCGGCAGGTTTGAGCGGCGCGACGGCGCGCGATGCATCGCGGTTGTCACGCGCCTCAATTTCGCGCTGAAGGCCGGCAAGTGTAACGCTGAGTCCCTTTTCCTTCAACTGCTTATAGCGCCTTTTCGCACGTTCGGAGGCGCTGGCGGTGAGGAAAACCTTGAACGCCGCATCCGGGAAGATCACCGTGCCCATATCGCGACCATCGGCCACCAGTCCTGGCGCCTTGCGAAAGCCCAGCTGGAGCGCCACCAGGGCATCGCGTACCGGTGCCATGGCGGCAATCGCCGACGCCGCGGCCCCGGCGGTTTCCGTGCGCAGCTCGTCGGTGGCGTCGTGCCCGTTCACGATCACCCGCGTCGTTCCTTCCGCAGCACCAGCGCGGAACTGGATCCGGGTGGCCTCGGCGCAGCGCGCCATGGCGTCCACGTCCGACAGATCCAGGCCGGCCATCCCGGCGGCGTAGCCCACCGCGCGGTAGAGCGCGCCCGAATCCAGCAGCCGCCAGCCCAGCTGCCCGGCCACCCTCGCGCTGACGGTGCCCTTGCCCGAGCCCGATGGGCCGTCGATGGTCAGTACGGGTGCGCTGTGGGCGTGACTCATGGAAATTCCGGCTCTGAGCTGGTGACAGGCAAGTCTAGCGCCTCACCTTCGTCGCGTTGACCCCACCCGGAGCGCGTGCTATCAAGCGAGCCCTCGAGCACGCAAGCCACCTCATCTGCCCCATGACTGATCTTCGCCGCGATTTTGAACGTGCCGCCGAGGATATCCAGCAGTTGGGTATACGCCCCGACAACGACACCCTGCTGAAGCTCTACGCCCTCTACAAGCAGGGCTCGGAGGGGGACCTGCGGCGCACGCAACCGGGTTTCTTCGACTTCGTCGGCACCGCCAAGCACGAGGCCTGGGCCAAGCTCCATGGCCTGCCCGAGCAGGAGGCGATGCGCCGCTACATCGCGCTGGTGCAGCAACTGCTGGCCTGAGATGCGTTGCGGGGTAAACGCGGCGCTTGCTTTCCTGCCCGCAATACCGGCACATTCATACGATCGTTTGAGCCGGTAGCGATCGCATGCCTTACCCCCATCTTTTCGCCCCACTCGACCTGGGCCACCTCACCCTGCCCAATCGCATCCTGATGGGCTCAATGCATACCGGCCTGGAGGACAGGGCCAGCGACTACGACAAGCTGGCCGCCTACTTTGCCGAACGGGCGCGCGGCGGCGTCGGCCTGATGGTCACCGGCGGCATCGCACCAAGCATGCAGGGCTGGCTGAAACCATTCGGCGGCCGCCTGTCGATGCCCTGGCACAAACCGCGGCATCGCAAGCTGACGGGTGCCGTGCATGCCGAGGGCGGGCGCATCTGCCTGCAGATCCTGCACGCGGGACGCTACGGCTATCACCCGCTGTCGGTAGCGCCATCGAAGATCAAGTCGCCGATCACCCCGTTCACGCCGCGGGCGCTGTCGTCGCGCGGCGTGAAGCGCACCCTCCGTGACTTCGTGCATTGCGCCAGATTGGCACAGGACGCCGGCTACGACGGCGTCGAGGTGATGGGCTCGGAGGGCTATCTGATCAACCAGTTCATCGCCGCGCGCACCAACCGGCGCGAGGATGCCTGGGGCGGCGATGCCGTACGCCGCATGCGCCTCGCGGTGGAGATCGTGCGCCAGACCCGCGCGGCAGTCGGGCGCGATTTCATCATCATCTACCGGCTGTCGATGCTCGACCTGGTCGACGGCGGGCAGGACTGGAGCGAGGTCGTGACGCTGGCCAAGGCGATCGAAGCCGCCGGCGCCAGCATTATCAATACCGGCATCGGCTGGCACGAGGCACGCGTGCCCACCATTGTCACCAGCGTGCCGCGCGCCGGCTTTGCCTGGGTGACCCAACGACTCAAGGGCGAGGTGACGATTCCACTGGTCGCCACCAACCGCATCAACATGCCGGAGGTGGCCGAACGCATTCTTGCCGATGGGCAAGCCGACATGGTCTCGATGGCCCGCCCGCTGCTGGCTGACCCGGACTGGGCCAGCAAGGCCAAGGCTGGTCGCAGCGACCGCATCAACACTTGCATCGCCTGCAATCAGGCCTGCCTCGACCATGTGTTCCAGAATCGCCGCGCCAGCTGTCTGGTGAATCCGCGCGCGTGTCGCGAGACCGAGCTGCGAATCGAACCGGCCACACGGCGCAAGCGCATCGTCGTGATCGGCGCAGGCCCCGCCGGCATGGCCTGCGCCAGCACGCTGGGCGAACGCGGGCATGCGGTGACGCTGATTGACAAGTCACATGAAATAGGCGGCCAGTTCAACTACGCCAAGCAGATCCCCGGCAAGGAAGAGTTCCACGAAACGCTGCGCTATTTCGGCCACCGGCTGCGCGACTGCGGCGTGGAGCTGCAGCTGGGCCGGACCGCCGATGTGGCATCCGTGCTGGCCGGCGGTTACGACGAGGTGGTGATCGCCACCGGCATCACGCCACGTGCGCTGAGCTTTCCCGGCAGCGATGATCCGCGCGTATTGAGTTATCTCGATGTACTGGCCGATCACCGGTACGTCGGCGCGAAGGTGGCGATCATCGGCGCCGGCGGCATCGGCTTCGACGTGGCGGAGTTCCTGGTCGAGCACGCGCCCTCCGCCACCACCGACGTCGCACGCTGGAGCCGCGAATGGGGCGTGGACATGCAGCTGAACCAGCGCGGCGGCCTGCAAGAACCGCAACCTGAGCCGCCAGCACGGCAGATCTGGCTGCTCCAGCGCAGCGACGGTCGCCCCGGCGCGCGACTCAACAAGACCACCGGCTGGGTGCATCGGGCTACGCTCAAGGCCAAGCAGGTCAGCATGCTGGGCAACGTCAGCTATCAGCGCTTCGACGAACAGGGCCTGCACGTGCTGGTGGCGGGCAAGCCGCAAATCCTGCCGGTCGACCACGTGGTGATCTGCGCCGGCCAGGAGCCGAACCGCCTGCTTGCCGATGCGCTGATCACCGCTGGCTCGAACGTCCACATCATCGGCGGCGCCGATCTGGCGAGCGAACTGGACGCCAAGCGCGCCATCCTCCAAGGCAGCGAACTGGCGGTGATGCTTTGAGCGATGCCGCGCGGCGGTTCGATCGCGGTTCGCGCAGACAAAAAGACGCCCCGCAAGTGCTACGCATCAATACGGGCTCAGGGGGGGGGAGCCGGGTATCGTGTTTAGCGCAGCTGCGGGGCGTGGGCCACTGCCACCAGGGGGAGGGGAGGTGGAGTGACGGTGCAGATTTTATGATCGACGCATTAGAGTATCCAATATATATTTGTCGGCTTATTTATTCGATTGGCATATATGTTTGATTTTCGCCAGCTGCGGTACTTCGTGGCCGTGGCCGAGGAGCTGAGCTTTACCAAGGCAGCCATCCGGCTGCATCTCTCGCAGCCACCACTGTCCCAGCAAATTCAGTCGCTGGAGCGGGATCTGGGGGTGCGCCTGCTGGAGCGCACCAAGCGCCAGGTAGCGCTGACCGAGCCGGGGCGAATCTTCCTTGACCATGCCAGGCACATCCTGGCCCAGGCTGACGACGCGCGCAGCGACGCCGCAGCCGCTGCGGCCGGCTACAGCGGCCAGTTGCGTCTGGCTTATACCGTGTCCGTCTCGTTTCATCCGGCGCTACCGCAGAGCCTGCTGCGGTTCGGCCAGCTGGCGCCAAACGTGCGGCTGCAGCTCAGCGAGATGTATAC
>JAJXTX010000078.1 GCA_021783385.1 Pseudomonadota bacterium | reverse complement strand
CGCGGGTGCCGTCGGGAGCGGCCAGCACGATATGGCTGCCATCGAGGCCGGGGAAGTGGCCGCCGCCGCTGGCGCGGTAGTTGTTGGTGACGACGATGAAGCGCTGCGTCGGGCTGACCGGCTGGCCGTGATAGGTCAAGGCGGTGATGCGCTGGCCGACCGGCTGCGACACGTCGATGACGTAATGGACGCCGCCCTGGATCTGGTCGAAGTTGAAGCCGGCAAAGCGCTCGTTGATCAGGGCCTGCGTCCCGGTTTTGGCGGGGTCGATGCGGTTGAAGCGCTGGGCGGAGTGTTCCAGCCACGCCTTCAGACCGGCGCCGTCGACCTGCACCGCGGCCAGCGTGTTGGGATAGAAGTACAGGTCCGCGGCGCTGCGCAGGGTGAGCGGGCCGGGCGCCACGTCGGTGTAGTCGTCGGGGCCGCCGAAGCCGGTACGGAACGCGGCGGCGGCGGACAGCACCGGCAGTTTGGCCAGCTCGGGATGCAGCCGCGGCAGCTCGCGCCGCACGTAGTCGATCTGCGCCGCGTTGACCGGCGCCAGCGCGCTCATGTTGCCCTCGTCGGCGAAGTAGCTGCTCATGCGCACGCGGCTGCTGCCGATTGGCGTGTTGACGTAGGCGATCGCGGCCTGCTGGACGGTTTCCACCAGCGGCGCGATGGCGGGGTCGGGCGGCACGCAGGCGCCGGGGTGCGTGGCGGTGGCGGCAGCGCAGATCGGCCACACCTCGCTGCGCGTGGCGTCGCGGTCGATCACCCAGCGGCCGTGCTGGCGGGTCAGCAGCAGCCGGATCACGCCGAGGTCCTTGCCGAAGAAGCCGCCCATCACTGCCGGCTTGCCGCGCACCAAGCCGCGGCCGGCGTCGACATCTTTCATGCCGGCGTAGTGCGGGCCGGGGAAGTCGGTGTGCACGTGGCCGAGCAGCAGCACGTCGATGCCCGGCACGCCGGCCAGATACCAGCCGCCGTTCTCCATCTGCGCGCTGTACGGCGCGGTGTCGAGGCCGCCGTGCAGGAGCGCCACGATCAGGTCGGGATGCTGCGCTTCGAGCTGCGGCAGGTATTTGCGCGCCGCCTCGACCACGCCGGTGACGCTGACCCTGCCGGCCAGATGCTGCTGGTCCCACTGCATGATCGGCGGCGGAGTGAAGCCGATGATGCCGATCTTCAGCGGCAGCTTCAGCCTGCTGCCGTCGGGCGCGTACGCCTCGATCGTCTTCGTGATCACCGCCCACGGTCGGAAGATCGGCGCGCCGTCGCGCGCGCTGTCCACGTTGGCCAGCACCAGCGGATAGTGCGGGCCGGCGCAGCGCTGGCGGTGGCCGCCGTCCACGTTCATCGGCGTGCCGGTGACCTGCGACAGGAAGCGCAGGCCGTAGTTGAACTCGTGGTTGCCGACGGTGCCGCCGTCGTAACCGAGCGCGTCCATCGCGCGGTACACCGCCAGCTCCCGATCGCAGGCCAGCGGCTGCGCCAGCGCCTGGTAGTCGGCCAGCACGCTGCCCTGGATGGTGTCGCCGTCGTCGAACAGGAAGCTGTTGGGAAACTCCGCGCGGGCGCGCCGGATCAGCGTGGCGGTGCGCTCGAAGCCCAGCGTGGGGTCGGCCTTGCCCTTGTAGTAGTCGTAGCCGAGCACGTTGGAGTGGAGGTCGGTGGTTTCCAGGATCGCCACCTGCGCCTGCGTCCCGTCGGGTGCCTTGCCCGTCGCCCACGGCAGGCTGGCACAGCCGCCGAGCAGGGCGAAGGTCAGCGCGAGCGGCGCGGCGAGCAGCAGGCGAAAGCGTGCAGGCATGGTGTCTCCGTGGGCATGGCGGGTTCGATCCGGAACGCTAGCAGATCGGCGTGACGCCATCGCGCGCGCCGACCGCCAGCCGCCGCGTCGGCCAGACCCAACGCCGGTGGAACGTGCCATCGGCGGCGCCTGCCGGTGGCCGGGGCAAGCCCGTAAGATGGCGTCCCGGTGACCACCGAGTCCTGCAGGGGGAACTTTCCACGCCATGCGCCGAGTTTTGCCGCGCCGCTTTTTGCCGTTGTTCACACGCGCCCGCGTGGTGTCGCTGTGCGCGCTGGTGTTCTTCGCCGGCTGCGTGGCGGCGACCGCGCTGCAGGAGCCGCTGCCGCTGCAGCAGGGTTTCATCCTGGGCCTGATGCTGTGCAGCTTCGGCGTGCTGCTGTTTGCGTTCGCCCGCCTGGCCAGCGCGCTGGCGGTCAGCGGCGGGCTGTTTCTGGGGCTGAAATTCATCTCGGTGCTCAAGCTGCGCTACCTCGACTCGGCGCTGATGCCGTCCGATTTCGTCTATTACGTGCGCAGCAGCCTGATCGACACGCTGCGCCACTACCCGCACCTGTACGCGCTGGGCATCGGCGTGCTGGTGCTGGTTCCGGCGCTGTTGTGGCTGGTCTGGCGCGCCGACCGGCGGCTGTTCGCGCGGCTGCCGCCACGCCGCGCCGCGGCCCTGCGCGTGGGCGGTGCCGCCGCGTTCGCGCTGGCGTTCTGGGCCTGCCTGCTGCCCACCGGCGTGTTTGCCCAGGTGCATGCGCGCGACGTGTGGGAGAAGCTGTCGGACGATGCGCAGCTGACCAATTTCTTCGTCAACCTGCACGACGCCGACGTGCATCTGCCGGCGATGGCCAGCGACGCGGTGGCCGAGCAGCAGTGGGTGGCCACCGCCAAGGGCGAGCCGGGCACGTCGAAGCCGCCGTACCCGGACATCGTGCAGGTGCTGGAGGAAAGCACGTTCGATCCCGCGATCTACCGTGCCTGCAGCGTGCCGGCCTGCCGTATCCCGATGCTGCAGGCGGATGCGCGCACGCGCGGGCACGGCGTGCTGCGCGTGCATACCTTCGGTGGCGGCACCTGGGTAAGCGAGTTCGCCGTGCTCACCGGCATGCCGCAGGACATCTTCGGCGCGGGCGGCATGTACGCGCCGTTTGCGCTGGCGCCGCACGTGCGCGACGCGCTGGCGCTGCAGCTGCGGCGGCTGGGCTATCTCACCATCGCGATCTATCCGACCGCCGGCGGCTTCATCAACGGCCGCAACGCGTACCAGGCCTACGGCTTCGATCACCTGTACGACGTCAAGGAGCTGGGTCTGGACGAGTGGGAGGAAACCGACGCGCAGATGTTCGCCGCGGCGAAGCGCATCTACGACAAGGTGAAGAAGCCCGGCCAGCCGGTGTTCGTGATGATCCTCACGATCAACCAGCACGGCCCGCACGACGATCCGATGGCGACCCTGCCGCCGGCTTTCCGCAACCTGCTGCACGGGCTGAAGCCCGCGCCGGCGCTGAACTTCGACACCTACCTGGCGCGCCTGCACGATTCGGACGTGGCCATGCGCGGCCTGGAACATGATTTTCTCGATCGCGCGCAGCCGACCGTGCTGGTGCACTTCGGCGACCACCAGCCCTCGTTCGAGGGGCTGATCCGCCAGCTGCCGCGCACGCTGCCGGCGGCGCTGCAGCCGTACCGCGACTACCTCACCTACTACATGATCAAGAGCAACTTCGCCGGTGCGCCGCTGCCGCGCTACCCGATGCTCGACATCGCGTTCCTGCCCAGCATGGTGCTGCAGGCGGCCGGCCTGCCGGAAGATCCGTACTTCTCCGCCCTGACCGCGCTGCGCCAGCGCTGCCACGGGCTGTACGACGACTGCGCGGTGCCCGGACTACTGCAGTCCTATCACGCGTGGACGTTCGGACGTCTGCACGTCTATCAGTAAGCCGTGGCGCCGTGATCAGCGACGGATGCGCACCGGCACCCCCTTCGATGCCGGTGTCTTGGACGCCTGGTCGTGATACCACAGCGGGATCAACGCGTTCATCTCCGGAAAATAGCCGCCGAGGCAGCCGTCGGGCAGGTTGAACGGCGTCACCGTCAGACCCGCCACCTCGCGCTGCACGTCGTCGCCGGCGTCGCCGACCAGTCGTACGACATCACCTTCATGCAGCTCCTCGCGCGCCATGTCGGCGGGGTTGATCAGCAGGATCATGCGCGAGCCCTCGAGCCCGCGCAGCCGATCGCTGAAGCCATAGATGGTGGTGTTGAACTGGTCATTCGAACGCAGCGTGATCAGGTGGTAGCGGCCGGGCGCGTCGCCCACGCCGAGCGCGGACAGCACGCTCGGCACGGTGAACTCGGCCTTGCCGCTGGCGGTTTTCCAGATGCGCTCGTGGGCGGGGTTGCCGCGATAGAAGCCGCCCGCTTCGAACATGCGCGCGTTGAAGTCGTGGAACTCCTGCGCATAGGTTTCGGCGATCAGCTCGCGCACCCGGCGGTAGTCCGCCGTCCACTCGTCCCAGCGCCATTTCGGATGCGCCGGCAGCATCGCCTTGGCGATCCCGGCAACGATCGCCAGCTCCGAGCGCAGGTGCTCGCTGGCCGGCTGGCGCTTGCCGATCGAGCCGTGGATGTGGCTGAAGCTGTCCTCGATCGACACCGATTGCGGACCGCTTTGCTGCAGATCCTCCTCGGAGCGCGCGAGGCACGGCAGCACGTACGATGCGCGGCCGTGCACCAGATGGCTGCGGTTGAGCTTGGTGGCGATATAGACGGTGAGCGCCTGCTTGCGCCAGGCCTGCTCCATCGCCTCGCGTTCGGGAATCGCGCGCACGAAATTGCCGCCCAGGCTCACGAAGGCCTGCACCGTGCCGCTGCGGATGCCCTCGCAGGCCTCGACCGTGTTCAGCCCCTTGTCGCGCGGCGGCTCGAAATCGAACATCTGCGCCAGCTTGTCCAGCGGCACCAGTTCGGGCTTTTCCGACATGCCCACGGTGCGCTGCCCCTGCACGTTGGAGTGTCCGCGCACCGGCGAGATGCCGGCGCCCGGCCGCCCGAGATTGCCGCGCAGCAGCAGCAGGTTGACCAGCATGCCGATGCTCTGCGAGCCGTGGACCTGCTGCGTCAGCCCCATGCCGTAGACGCCGATCACGCGCTCGGCCGCCGCATACACCTCGGCCGCCGCTTCCAGGTCGGCGCGCGCCAGCCCGGACGTGCGCTCGATCTGCGTCCAGTCCGCCGTGCGGGCGGAGTCGGCAAAGGCCTCGAAGCCGTGCGTGTGCGCGGCGATGAAATCGCGATCGAGCACGCCCGGCTGGCCCGCTGCGCAGCGGGCGTCATCCATCGCCAGCACGTGCTTGCACAGCCCCATCAGCGCGGCGATGTCGCCGCCGGGCCGGACCTGCAGATACATGTGCGACAGTTCGGTGGCGTGCCCGCTCAGCATCTCGGCCGGATTCTGCGGATTGATGAAACGCAGCAGGCCCTGCTCGTGCACCGGATTGAAGGTGATGATCTTGCAGCCGCGCTTCACCGCGTCCTGCAGCGGATGCAGAAAGCGCGGGCTGTTGGTGCCGGGGTTCTGGCCGAAATGGAAGATCGCGTCGCAGCGCTCGAAATCCTCCAGCACGCAGGTGCCCACCGGCGATCCGATCACCTGCTTCAGCCCCACCGAGGTCGTCTCGTGGCACATGTTGGAGCTGTCGGGCAGGTTGTTGTGTCCGTAGAGCCGTGCCGACAGCGCGTACAGGTACGAGGTTTCCAGCGCGGCCTTGCCCGAGGCGTAGAAGACCACTGACTTCGGATCGAGCGCCTGCAGCGACTGGCCGATCTGCGCAAACGCCTCGTCCCAGCCGCAAGCGACATATTTATCGGCAGCGGCGTCGTAGCGCAGCGGCTCGGTCAGTCGCCCCTGCATCTCCAGCTCGTAATCCGGCCAGCCAAGCAGTTCGCTCACCGTATGCTCGGCGAAAAACGCGGGCGTGCAGCGATCGCGGGTGAGCTCCCAGATGGTCGACTTGGCGCCGTTCTCGCAAAACTCGAACGCATGCGGATGCGCCGGCTTGCCCCAGGCGCAGGAGCTGCACATGTAGCCCTGCGCCTTGTTCTGCCGCATCAGCGTCTCGATCACCGCCGGATTGGGCAGCTCGCGCGCCAACACACGGCCGATGCCCTTCAGCGAACCCCAGCCGCCGGCGGGGCCTTCGTCCTGCTTCGGTTCCGCTTCGCTGTCCGTCATGGTTCGGCTCCAGGCTTGCGTAGTGGAGATATGCCGGGATCATCGGCAGCGCGCGGTGGTGCCCGCTGGGCCAACCTATGTCACAGCGTTTGTGGGCATGGCGTCATGAAGTGATGAGCGGCCGAATAACCGCTGGCCTGGCAGCGAGCGGGACAGCTATGGCGTGGCCGGCTCGAGCGCCGAGATCCGCGCCTGCCCCGATGCCGGCATCGAGGCGTTCTTCACCGACGCCCCGGCGCTCGGCCGGCAACCGGGGCCGCCGGTCGAAGCGGAAACGAAGGCTCACTGTCACGCGATTGCAGCGGTGGCCGCCGAGCATGCGCGGCATTCTCCTGCCACCCCTGGATTGCGCATGCGCCACCCTCTGCCTGCCCTGCTGCTGGGCCTCGCCTCATTGCTGGCATCGGGCGCCAGCCTCGCGCGGCCGCTGCTGCTGATCTCGATCGACGGCCTGCGCCCGGCCGACGTGATCGACGCGCAGCAGCGCGGCATCAAGTTGCCGAACCTGCAGGCTTTCCTCAGCCGCGGCGCGTATGCCAGCGACGTGCGCGGCGTGTTGCCCACGCTGACCTATCCCAGCCACACCACGATCCTCACCGGCGTGTCGCCGAACCTGCACGGGATCGGCGGCAACCTCACCTTCGATCCCTACAACAAGAACCAGCAGGGCTGGGACTGGTACACCAGCGACATCCGCGTGCCCACGCTGTGGGACGCGGCGCGCGCAGCCGGCCTCAGCACCGCCAATGTGCACTGGCCGGTCAGCGTGGGCGCGCCGGTGGACTGGAACCTGCCGCAGATCTGGCGCACCGGCACCCCGGACGACCGCAAGCTGCTCGCCGCGCTGGCCACCCCGGGCCTGCTGCCGGCGCTGGAACAGGGCCTCGGCCCGTATGCCGACGGGATCGACGAGAGCCTCGCCGGCGACCAGAACCGCGCCCGCTTCATGGTCAAGCTGCTGGAGACGCGCAAGCCGCAGTTCATGACCGCCTACTTCGCCGCGCTGGACGACAAGGAACACACCAGCGGACCCGGCACGCCGGCGGCGAACCGCGTGCTCGAAGGCATCGACGCGCTGGTCGGCGAGCTGGTGGCGGCGGCGCAGCGCGTGCATCCGGACGGCGTGGTGGCGGTGGTGTCCGACCACGGCTTCGCGCCGGTGCAGCACGACGTGAACCTCTACGCGCCGTTCATCCAGGCCGGCCTGATCACCTTCAAGGACGGCGCGGTCACCGACTGGCAGGCGATGCCGTGGAACGACGGCGGCAGCGCCGCGATCGTGCTGCGCCACCCCGACGATGCCGCGCTGCAGGCCAGGGTCACCGCGTTGCTGCAACAGCTGCAGCATGACCCGCGCTACGCCATCGACAAGGTGCTCGACCACCGCCAGCTGGTCGCCGCCGGTGGCACCGCACAGGCCAGCTGGTTCGTGCTGTTCAGGACCGGCGCCGAGATGGGCATCAAGGCGGATGCAGCGCCGCTCACGCCGGGCCACTACCTGGGCATGCACGGCTACGACCCGGCGCTGCCGGCGATGCGCTCGACCTTCCTGATCGCCGGCGCCGGTATACCGGCGGGCAGAAACCTCGGCTCGATCGACATGCGTGACATCGCGCCGACACTGGCCGCGCTGCTGGGCGTCAGCCTGCCGCAGGCGCAGGGGCACGCCCTGCTGCCGGCGGCGCTGCCGCACTGATCGGCTCCGCGCGGCGGTACGCGTTCGCGCCGCTGCCATCCGTATGGACGTCCATGTGAATCTGCAACAAAGCTGTAAGGCCGCGTACACACAGCGTCATCAAGATTCACCCTGATGGTCGCCAGGGGTGGCCACACCGATTTCCCACTCACCGCAGGCCCAGTGCCGCCCGCACGGGCGTTCATGCGGGCGTCTGCGCAAACAGGATCACTTTATGTCCCGCCTACCTGCTCCACGCCGTACCGGTCTCGCGCTCGCGCTGCTGGTTGCCCTGCACGGCACTTCGGCGCACGCCGCCACCGATGGCGGCGCCGCCGACGCGCCCGCGCCGGCAGCGGCCGCAGCCGACCAGGCCAAGACGCTGAAAGCGGTCTCGGTGATCGGTCAGGGCGAGACGCGCCAGGTGCAGCGCATCACCGCTGCGGACCTGAAGCTGCTGCCGCCCGGCACCAGTGCGCTGAAGGTGCTGCAGAGCAAGCCCGGCGTGCACTTCGAGTCGGCCGACCCGTTCGGCAACTACGAGTGGTCCACCCGCATCAGCCTGCGCGGCTTCAACCAGAACCGGCTCGGCTTCACGCTGGACGGCATCCCGCTCGGCGACATGAGCTACGGCAACAGCAACGGCCTGCACATCAGCCGCGCGCTGATCGCCGAGAACCTCGGCGGCGCCGAACTGGCCGAGGGCATCGGCTCGCTCGGCACCGCCTCGACCGGCGACCTGGGCGGCACCATCCAGTTCTACTCCTCCGATCCCACGCCGGACTACGGCATCACGCTGGAGCAGGGTTTCGGCAGCGACAACGCGCGCCGCACCTATGCGCGGCTGGATACCGGCGACCACCACGGCTTCGCCATGTACCTCTCCGGCGCTACCAGCGAAGTGGACAAGTGGAAGGGCGCCGGTGCGCAGAAGCAGACCCAGTTCAACGGCAAGGCGGTCTACGACTTCGGCGACAGCCAGGTCGGCGCGCTGCTGACCACCTCCAGCCGCGACGAGACCGACTACCAGGATCTCTCGCTGTCGCTCGAGAAGCGGCTCGGCTGGAACTGGGACAACTTCGCCCCCGACTGGAATCGCGCGGTGGCGGTGGCCAACCAGTACCAGACCACCGGCACGGTTTCCAACGGCGGCATCACCAGCGTGGATGATTCGTACTACAGCGCCAGCGGCCTGCGCAAGGACACCGTGGCCAGCGTGTTCGGCGACTTCGCGCTGAGCGACGACGTGCACCTGAAAGCCACCACCTACTATCACAACGATCGCGGCCAGGGACACTGGTGGACGCCTTACCAGCCGTCGTATCCGGGCACGCCGCAGCAGACGCCGATCTCGATCCGCACCACCGAATACGGCATCGACCGCGCCGGCATCACCGCGTCGCTGAGCTGGACGGTCGGCATCCACCATCTGGAAGGTGGCTTCTGGTACGAGAACAGCAATCACACCGTGCAGCGCAACTACTACTTCATCACCGGCCCGATCAGCGACACCTATTTCCTGCGCGACCCGAACCTGCGCCTGTTCTACCAGCACTACCAGACCACCACGCGCCAGTTCTACCTGCAGGACAGCTTCAAGCTGCTCGACGACAAGCTCGCCATCGACGTCGGCTTCAAGTCGCCCGACACCAGGGTCACCGCGGCGGCGGTACCGGGCACGCTGACCTACGGCACCGCGCGCAGCTATGCCAACGGCACCCTGGTGGCCAAGAAAGCCTTCCTGCCGCAGGTGGGCGCCAGCTACCAGCTGGGCGGCGGCAACGAGGTGTTCGGCTCGTACGCGCAGAACATCGCCGCCTATCAGGCCGGCATCACCGGACCGCTGGCCACCACCCAGGCCGCGTTCGACCTGTTCGGCAAGCAGCTCAAGCCGGAGCAGTCGCGCACGATCGAGGGCGGCTTCCGCCGCACCACCGAAAACTACCAGGCCTCGCTGGCGCTGTACGACGTGAAGTTCAGCAACCGCCTGCTGGTGGTCTCGCAGTGCGCCGGCATCGTCGGCTGCCCGTCGGCGTACGCCAACGTGGGCTCGGTCAGCAGCCGCGGCGCCGAACTGGCGCTCAACGTCAAGCTGCTGCCGCAGCTGCGCTGGTCCAACTCGCTGTCGTACAACCGTTCGCGCTATGACAACAACTATCTCAACGGCACCACGCTGGTGCAGACCAAGGGCAAGACCGTGGTCGACAGCCCGGCGCAGCTGATCTTCACCGAGCTGGCATGGACGCCGGGCAAGTGGGATCTGCGGCTGTCCGCCAACTACACCAGCAAGCGCTACTACAGCTACCTCAACGACGCCTCGGTGCCCGCGTTCTGGCTGGTCAACGCCGAAGCCGCCTACGATTTCGGCAAGCTCGGCAGCGCGGTGCAGGACCTGCGGCTGGCGCTCAACGTCACCAACCTGGCCAACAAGCGCTACTTCGCCACCATCGGCTCCAACGGCTTCGTCACCAGCGATCCGGGCGGCAACTACCAGACCTTGCTGGCCGGTGCGCCGCGTGCGGCCATGCTCACCGCGACGGTGCAGTTCTGATCGCGCAGGCTTGAGTTCACTGCGTTTGCGCGGCTGCCGTGGCGAAGGTCACGGCAGCCGTTTTGCTGTGTCCACGGCTGAGCACCGCTTGCAGGTGGGTACTGCCCGCCGCTCTGTGCATGCGGCGCGAACAGAAGCCGGCGGGCCGTGCCCGCGCCCTAGCGAGCCGCCACCGAGACCGCCGTTTGCTGCGCGACAGCGCGGCGCCTGAGGCGGGGCGACAACGCCCACCCAAACCACCGCATTGCCGCGGCACCTACTGCCGCTGCGGCCCGGCCTGGTCGAAGTAGGTCCAGCGCTGGCTGCCGTGCTGCAGCTGCTTCAGCTGCACGGTGAAGTCGAACCGGGTGGCCGGCAGCGGGCTGCCGTCGATGCGTTGCATGCTGAGCCCGGTGGCGG
>JAJXTX010000077.1:7335-10653 GCA_021783385.1 Pseudomonadota bacterium | reverse complement strand
CAGCGCGCGCGAGCAGGTGCTGGCCGGCTGGCGTTTCCAGCCGGCGGTGCTGAATGGCCAGCGCGTGCGCGCGTGGGCCCGCGTGCCGGTGAGTTTCAACCTGCGCCCGCTGTGAACAACGACTGGCCGCGGAAGAAGCGCCCGGCTTACGCGGCTTTAACGATGGCCATGCTCCACTGAATTTCATCCCATTTGCCGGGTTTGATGCATGGTCAGATACCTGCGCACCCTGAAAACGCTGCGCCAGATCGCGCTTGATCACGCCACGTCGCCGCAGCCGGACCTGGCCGCGATGGCGCGCGAACTCGGCCGCATCGTGCATCGCGATTCGGTTGTGCTGGCTGCTCAGCTGACGCCGCTGCGGTCGCGCCGACACGGCTTCGGGCGCTGGCTGCTGGCCGCGCGCAGCCAGCCGCCGATCAGCGTGCTGCTGACCGCGCTGCCGCCCAACCACGTCACCGCGCTGCGCGACCCGACCGACGTCTGGAGCCTGCAGATGCCGCTGCTGGGCGCGCTCGAGCTGCAGTCATGCACGCGCGATCCGCACACGGGCCAGCTGCATCAGCGCCGGCGCGACTGGCTGGGGCCCGGTGACGGCCACTGGGTGGATCGCGACGCGCCTGACGCGCAGCGCTGCCGCAACCTGTCGAAACACGATACGGCCCTCATGCTGCACGTCTGCGGCGGCGATCCGCCGCCGTATCTGGCCCAGCAGCGGGCTGCCGTGTCGGGGCGCTGGCTGGAGCAGCGCCGCCAGCCCGCGCTTGCCGCTCTTCCGCGCGGCTGATCCGCGGCCGCTCGTCAGCAACCACCATCACGCGTTCGAGGGATGTCATGTTTCGACGGGTCGCCATCATCGGCGGCGGCGCCGCGGCAGCCACGTTGCTCGGCGAGCTGCTCGGGCTGCGCACGCCGCAGCCGCTGCATCTGGACTGGTACACCGGCGCCGGTGCGCCGCCGCGCGGGGTGGCCTACGGCACCACCTCGGAGCGCCATCTGCTGAACGTGCGAGCTGCCTCCATGAGCATGTTCGCTGGCCGCCCGCGCGGCTTTCTCGATTTTCTGCAGCGCGACGACCCGCGCGTGGCCGGCACCGACTTCGTGCCGCGCCGGCGCTACGGCGACTACCTCGAGGCGGAAGTCGCGCGCGCGCTGCAGCAGGGCCGCGCCTTCGGCCATCACGTGCACATGATCCCGTTTGCGGTGGATGCGCTGGTGCCCGAGCGCGATGGCGTCACGCTGATCCACGGCGAGGAGAGCCATCGCGCCGACGCCGCGGTGCTCGCACTCGGCGCGCTGCCGCCGCAGCCGCTGGCCGGAGTCAGCGCCGAGGCGCTAGCCAGCGGCCGCTACGCGGTGGATCCGTGGCCGCTGCTGGCGCGCGTCGCCGAACTGGCGCCGCCGCGCGAAGTGGCCGTGATCGGCCTCGGGCTGACCGCGGTCGACGTGGTGCTGGAGCTGTCGGCGCGGTGGCCGCAGGCGCGCTTCACCGCGATCTCGCGCCACGGCCTGCTGCCCGAGGCGCACCGGCACGCTGCCGCGGCGCCAGCCGACGACAGCGCCGAGCTGATCGCGGCGATGCGCGAGGCACCGGAGATCCGCCGCTGGCTGCACCTGCTGCGCGAGGCGATGGCGCAGGAGAGCGACTGGCGCACCGTACTCGACAGCCTGCGCCCGCATACTTCCGGCCTGTGGCGCGTGCTGCCGCACGAGCAGCGCGCGCGCTTCCTGCGCCACGCGCGCTGGGCATGGGAGCGCGCCCGCCACCGCATGGCGCCGCAGGTGCGCCGCGCGCTCACCGAGCTGGAGCGCGACGGCCGCCTGCAGCGCCGGCGCGGCCACGTGGATTCGGTGGTACCGGCCGGCGACGCGCTGCGCCTGCGCGTCACGCATGCCGGTGACACGCACACGCTGGACGCCGGACTGGTGATCCAGACCACCGGCCTGCATACCGACGTGCGCCGCACCGACCACCCGCTGGTACGCCAGCTGCTGACCAATGCGCATATCGTGGCCGATCCGCTCGGCCTGGGCATGCAGACCGCCAGTGACGGCCGGCTGCGCCACGGTGACGCCTACTGGCCGCACCTGTTCGCGCTGGGCGGTCTGCTGCGCGGCACGCTGTGGGAATCCACCGCGATGCCGGAGATCCGCCAGCAGGCGCGTGTGCTGGCCGATCGGCTGCTGGACCGGGCCGGCGCGCCGGCAGGCTCCTAGAAGCCCTGCAGCACCAGCTTGCCAATGGTGCTGCCGCTCTCCAGCCGGGCGTGGGCGCGGCGCAGCGTGGCTGCATCGATACGGCCCAGGTTCTCGCGCAGCGTTCCGCGCAGCACGCCGGCATCGAGCAGGTCGGCCACCTCGTTGAGCACGCGGTGCTGCGCCAGCATGTCCGGTGTGTGGAACAGCGAGCGGGTGTACATGAATTCCCAGTGCAGCGAGATGCTCTTGCGCTTCATCGCGCGGATGTCGATCGGCGTGGCCGGATCGTCGATCAGCCCCAGCCGGCCCTGCGGATTGAGCAGTTCGATCAGCGCGTCGTAGTGCTGCTCGGTGTGGGTCAGGCTCATCGCATAGTCGACGCCCTGCGGCGCCACCGCGCGCACCGCGTCGACCAGCGGCTGCCGGTGATCCACCACGTGATGCGCGCCCAGCTCGCGCACCCAGGCTTGCGTCTCGGGGCGCGAGGCGGTGCCGATCACCGTGAGCCCGGTGAGCTGGCGCGCCAGCTGCACCGCGATCGAGCCCACCCCGCCAGCGGCGCCGGTGATCAGCAGCGTGCCGCCCGGCGTGCCGCGCGCCACGCCGAGGCGGTCGAACAGCAGCTCCCACGCGGTGATGGTGGTCAGCGGCAGCGCGGCGGCGTGGGCGAAATCCAGCGTCGCCGGCTTGCGTCCCACGATGCGCTCGTCGACCAGCTGCAGCTCGGCGTTGCTGCCGGGGCGGTCGATCGCGCCGGCGTAGAACACTGCATCGCCCGGCTGGAACAGGCTCGCCTGCGGCCCGACCGCCAGCACGATGCCGGCGGCGTCCCAGCCGAGCACCTTGTCGGCGCCCTGCGGATCGACGCTGCGGCGGATCTTGGTGTCGACCGGATTGACCGACACCGCGTGCACGCGCACCAGCAGGTCGCGTCCACCCGGCGCGGCGGGCTCGGGCAGGTTCACGTCGAGCAGGCTTTGCGCGTCCTCGATCGGCAGCGACTGGCGGTAGGCAACGGCTTTCATGGCGGGTTCCGGCAACAGGGGTCGGGGCATGGTAAACCGCACACGTCGGCGGCGGCACGGCTTGCCGCAGGCCACCCGGATTGACCACACTGCA
>JAJXTX010000077.1:3203-7235 GCA_021783385.1 Pseudomonadota bacterium | reverse complement strand
CGGCGGCGTGGCGATCCACCCGTTCGCCACCCATCGCTGGCGCAACCGGCTGCAGCTGAATTTCCGCAACCACCGCAAGATCGTGGTGGTGGACGGCCGCTGCGCCTTCGTCGGCGGCCTCAACGTGGGCGACGAGTACATGGGCCTGAAGCCGCCGCTGGCGCCGTGGCGCGACACCCAGCTGGAGCTTCGCGGCCCGGCGCTGGGCGACCTGCAGCAGCTGTTTGCCGACGACTGGCAGTGGATCACCGGCCGCCAGCCGCCGCTGCCGCCGCCGGCAGCGTGCGAAGGCGACGCCAACGTGCTGGTGGTGGCCAGCGGACCGGCCGACCCGCGCGAGACCGCGTCGCTGTTCTTCACCGCCGCCATCCACGCGGCGCGCGAGCGGCTGTGGCTGAGCACACCCTACTTCGTGCCTGACCAGTCGGTGCTGGCGGCGCTGCAGCTGGCGGTGCTGCGCGGCGTCGACGTGCGCGTGCTGATTCCGGCGCGGCCGGATCACCGTACCGTGTTTCTGGCCTCCACCCTGCACGCGCACCACGCGCTGCGCGCCGGCATCCGCATGTTCCGCTACCAGCCCGGCTTTCTGCACCAGAAGGCGCTGCTGATCGACCAGGACAGCGCGGCGATCGGCAGCATGAACCTGGACAGCCGCTCGTTCCGGCTCAACTTCGAGGTGGATGCGCTGGTGGTCGACCGCGCGTTTGCCGCCGAGGTGGCTGCGATGCTGGAGGCGGATTTCAGCCGCTCGCTGGCGGTGGACGAGCACGAATATCTTGGCGCGCCCTACCTGCGCCGGGTGGCGATGCACGTGGCGCGACTGTTCGATCCACTGCTGTGACGGCGGCGCCCGCGCGTCGGCCATGCGCGAATACCTGGACTTCGTCACAGTCGTAAGGTAAGAGTTGTGCTGGGGCAGGCGCAGGAAACGGGGGGCATGGCGTCAACATTCGGCAACATCCTCGGCTGGAGGCGCGATCGAAGGCGCTCGCCGGCGACCACCGACCTGCCCGCCGACGATCGGCTGCCGGTGCGCTACCGTCCCGGGCTGGTGGCCGAGCTGCTGGTTGACGGCGCTACCGCCCGCAGCCTGATGCGCGCCTTGCTGGATGCCTGCCGCAGCCGCGACGAGGACCTGCAGATCGCCCGCCTGCGCAATTTCGCCGACTGCTTCCACCGCACCACCCTGCTCAAGGGCGTGCAGTTCTATCCCTACCTGAACTGGGCGCTGGGGCGCGACACCGGCACCATGATCCACTTCCGCTCGGTGCAGGCCGACGTGCAGCGCCACGCGCTGGGCATCGAGGCGATCCTCACCGAATACCTGGGCGCGCCGTGGCATCGCGGCAGCCGCCGGCATTTCGTCGCCGATGTGGCGCGCGCCGCGAGCGCGCTGAGCCAACTGCTGCGGCAGGAGGAGTCCACGCTGTTCCCGCTCTACCTGCCGCCGGACCAGTACCGCCACATCACCGCCCACGCCAGCGCGTGAGCAGTGGCCGCCTCAGCGCCGGAACCAGCGCCGCCAGTCCGCCTCGCACAGCAGCCAGCCCGCCGCGATCCCCAGCGCCACGCCGAGCAGTTCGCACAGCGCGCGCATGCCGAGGTTGTCCGGGTCATGCACCTGCGCCAGCTCGGCGCGCAGCAGGTCCAGCGACTGCAGTCGGCCGTAGTTGAAATAGAACAGGTTCCACAGATCGCCGCCGGCGGTCAGCAGCGTGGCCAGCAGAAACGACCAACCGATCTGCGGACCGTAGCTCCAGCCATAGCGCCGGCCCAGCCAGTGGAACAGGCCGAACAGCAGCAGCGCGGCGAGCGCGGAAATCAGCCCGGCCTGCAGGCCGCCGACGATGCCGTAGCCCATCCACGATTGATCGTATGGCATGTCTTCTCCGCGCTGACCGCTGGGCACTGGGGCATTATGCATGGCGGCGCAGGCGCTGCCCGCGGCGCTAGACTGCGGCGGCACCCCGCGCGAGCCGCCGCCCATGCCACCCGCTATTTCACCTCGCACCGCCCTGATCGTGGTCGACCTGCAGCCGGATTTCATGCCCGGCGGCGCGCTGGCCTGCCACGCGGGCGACACGATCGTGCCGGGCATCGACCGGCTGCTGCGCGCGCGCCGCTACCGCCACGTGGTGGCGACGCAGGACTGGCACCCGCGCGGCCACGTCTCCTTCGCCAGCTCGCACGCCGGCCGCCAGCCGTTCGAGCGCATCGCCCTGTATGGGCAGCCGCAGACGCTGTGGCCGGATCACTGCGTGCAGGGCAGCGCCGGCGCCGAGCTCGACCCGCGCGTGGACTGGTCGGCGCTGGACGTGCTGATCCGCAAGGGCAGCGATCCGGCCGTGGACTCCTACAGCGGCTTCCGCGAAAACCACGGTCCGGCCGGCCAGCGTCCCGGCACCGGCCTCGCCGGCTGGCTGCGCGAGCGCGACGTGGAGGAGGTGCACGTATGCGGACTGGCGCGCGACATCTGCGTGCTGTGGACGGCGCAGGACGCGGTCGCGCTGGGCTTTCGCGCGCAGCTGTTGTGGGATCTCAGCCGGCCGGTGACGCCGGACGCCGATGCGGCCACCCGCGCCGCGCTGCAGGCGCAGGCGATCGGCGTGATCGAAGGCGCGTGAGCCCCGGCTCAGGGCGACGCAGCCGCAGCCACCGACCACTGCTGCGGCAGGCAGATCGCGAACAGCCCGCTGGCGCGCGTGCGGCGGTCGAGCGTGAGCAGCGCGTTGTCCTTGCTCAGCAGCCAGCGCGCGCCGGAGGCCAGCGCCAGCTGCAGGAACATCTGGTCGTCGGGATCGGCGCAGCGCGGCAGCGCGGCGTCGTCATCCGGCGTTGCGTCCGGCGCCGGCAGCAGCCGCACCCACGCGTCGAACGCCGCGTTCGCGCGCAGCCGCCGCGTGGCGTCGATCGGCAGCTGCGGGTAGTGCAGCACGCGCCGCCACTCGTCGCGGCAGTCCTCGCGCGTCACTGCCTGCACCGCGCCGCGCTGCAATGCCGAGAGCAGATGCGAACACAGCGGCTCGCGGAACACGAACAGATCCAGGCACACGTTGGTGTCCAGCACGATGCGTGGCGGCGGCGTCACGGCAGTCGCCCGGTCAGGCTTCGTTCTCGCCCGTCGCGCGCACCTGTGCGTCGCCGTCCGCGTCCACCTGCACGCTCAGCGTGATCGGGCGGCAGCACACCTGGCAGTCCTCGATGTAGCGCTGATCGCCGGCCGAGGCGTCGATCAGGATCTCGATCGACTCGCCGCAGTACGGGCAGGAAACATCGGCGGGCGTGAGCATGGGCTTGGCGTCGTGGCGTGGAATCGCCAGCTTGCCACAGCGTGGCACGATGCGCCGACCCTCGCACGTTACAATCCACGTGCGGCCACGCCAGCGGGCGTGGCTGACGCACATCCAGCCCGGTCGAGGTCGCGACGATGAACCCCAGACTCCGCCTGCGCCTGCCGCGTCGCCCGCGCACGGTCCAGGTTGCCGGCCGGCCGTTTGTCAGCCATGGACTCACGCGCCGCTTCTGGGACGACCTCTACCATCGGGCGCTCACCGTGCGCTGGCCGGTGTTCTTCGGTCTCGTCGGCGCGGCCTTCCTGTCGCTCAACGCGGTGTTCGCGCTGCTTTACCAACTGGGCGACCGTGCCATCGCCAACCAGTTTCCACACGGCTTCGGCGGGGCGTTCTTTTTCAGCGTCGAAACGCTCGCCACCGTGGGCTATGGCGACATGCACCCGCAGACGATCTATGCGCATCTGGTGGCCACTGCGGAAATCTTCACCGGCATGGGCAGCATCGCGTTGGTCACCGGGCTGATCTTTGCCCGCTTCTCGCGGCCGCACGCGAAGATCATCTTCTCGCAGCACCCGATCGTGCGGCTGATCGACGGCCAGCCCACACTGATGATTCGCGCCGCCAACACGCGCCAGAACGTGATCGCCGAGGCTTCCGCCCAGCTGTACCTGCTGCGCACGGAAACCTCGCCCGAGGGCTTCCGGCTGTACAAGATCCACGACCTCAAGCTGATCCGGCA
>JAJXTX010000077.1:0-3103 GCA_021783385.1 Pseudomonadota bacterium | reverse complement strand
CCGGACGGCACGCCGATCTTCGCGGACGGCTATACCGGCTTCGACGACGACGCGCCGCCCGCGCAGTCCTGAGCCGCCGCCAGCGCGCCCAGCTGCGCCACCGCGACCGGAATATCCGCCGGCGCTGCCACGGTGAGCATGCGCTGCTCGTCGGCGTCCAGGCCGTTCTCCAGCTCGTGCGCCCAGGTCACGTGGTAGGGCATGTGCACGCCCCAGCCGCCAAGGCGCAGGACCGGCTCGATATCCGAGCGCAGCGAATTGCCGACCATCGCGAACTGCGCCGGCTGCAGCGCGAACTCGGCCAGCACGCGGCGGTAACTGGCGGCGTCTTTCTCCGACACGATCTCGATGCGCCGGAACAACCCGGCCAGCCCGGACTGCGCCACCTTCTTCTCCTGATGGAACAGGTCGCCCTTGGTGATCAGCACCACCGGATGCCGCTCGGCGACCGCCGCCACCGCCGCGCGGATACCCGGCAGCAGCTCCACCGGGTGCTGCAGCACGCGCTTGCCGAGCTGCACCAGCTGGTGAATCTCCGCGGCGGTGATGCGGCCGTCGGTGATCTCGATGGCGGTCTCCACCATCGACAGTGTCATGCCCTTGGCGCCGTAGCCGAACAGCTGCAGGTTGCGCCGCTCGCTGGCCAGCATGTGCTCGTGCAGGTGCTGATCGGCCAGATCCACGTGGCGCCCCACGATCGCGGCGAATTCGGCCTGCGCCTGCTGGTAGTAGCCCTCGCTGTGCCACAGCGTGTCGTCGCCGTCGAAACCGATCAGTTGCAGCATCAGGAATATCCGCCCTGCTCAGAGTGCTCAGCCGACTTCGCTGCCCAGCCGCAGGTTGATGTGCAGCGCCGTGGCCAGCTCGCGCAGCGGCTCGGCATCGCGGGTCAGCGTGATCCAGCCGGCGTAGCCGTCCGCCTCGGGTTCCCATGCCCACAGGGTGTAGCCGAATTCGGCGAGGCGGTCGTAGGCGATCGAGAACAGTTCGGCGGCATCGAGGTCGTCGAAAAAGCCGTCGTCGTCCGGATCGCCGTTCCAGTCCAGCGTCAGGTTCCAGCGTGAGGCCAGCTCGTTGATCGCCTGCACCAGCGCGCGCAGGTCGTGCGCATCGACGAGGAAACCGGAACGCCAGTCGATCACGCGACCGACCAGCTCCACCGGCACCAGCGCATCCGGATCGATCCCGGCGGCGGCCTCGCGGTAGTCGGCGAACTGCTGCAGCGCCGTCTCCTCGTCGCCCGGGTTGAGCAGCAGCAACAGCTGCCACACCTGCGCCTCGACCGAGTCGTCGTCGACCTCGTCGAAGTCGCGCTCGTGCTCGAAGCCGTCGTCGTCAAAGCTGCTCATGCGGGTATCACCGGCGGTCGGGCCAGCATGGTGCGCGAGCGGGCGCGATTTGGGAAGCGTCACGCGGCCAGCGGCGCAACGCGGCGTGCATGTTGTGCGGCCGTCGGTCGGCGCTGGTCGTTGCAGGCAACACCCCCCGGGCTGCCAACCCGGGGTTACGGATAGGGCGAGGACAGCATGCCGGCAGCTGCAAGTGCGGGCGTCATCGGGGCAGCCTCACCCGGACGATCACTTAACCGCATTCATGCCCTGCACGTAGGCCGCGATGGCGTGGATCTGCGCGACGGTCAGCTTCTGTCCCACCGACAGCGCCAGCTTGGCGTGCGGGCCATCGCCCCAGGCCTTGCCGTTGTGCCAGCCGGTCAGCACCTGCTCCACGTACTGCGCATGCTGGCCGGCGATCACCGGGTACAGCTTGGCGCTGTCGCCGAGTCCCTTGGGGCCATGGCAGGACTCGCAGGAGGGCAGCCCGACCGCGGCGATGCCGTCGTCGTAGATCGACTTTCCGAGTGCCACCTGATCGGTGTCCGCCGGTCCCGGCGAAGTCTTTTGCTGCGACAGGTAGGCCGCCACGTCGGCGATGCCCTGCTTCGACAACATGCCGGCCATGCCGGACATGATCGAGTTGGCGCGCCTGCCCTTCTGGAACGACTCGAGCTGATGCTCGATGTAGGCCGCGTGCTGTCCGGCCAGCTTGGGGTACTGCGGGTCGACCGAATTGCCGTCCGCACCATGGCAAGCGGCGCAAACCGAAGCCACCTGGGCATGCCCGGCATCGACGTTGCCGACCAGCTTGTCCGCGGCCTGCGCCGAGGTCGCCACCGCGGCCAGCCCGACCGCCAGCACCGTCACCCACATGCGACACGAAGTTATCATGAGCTTGCTCCCGTCAGGCACGAACACTCACCGCGGCGCGGCGTGCCCGATCATATAACGCAGCGGAACGAAAAGATCGGACCGTCCGGTTCGCCGGCCAACCCTGGGCGAGTACCAGTCGGGCAAGCAACCGGACTTTGTTTTTCCTCACTTCGACGGCGCCAGTTCGCTGGACGTGGCCCACGGATAGAACCATGCACGAACCGTCCAGCGACTCCAGCAGCCGCGACTTCACCAGCCGGCCGATCGCGTGGGTACGTTCGCCCTACGCGCGGCGCATCGATGCGCCGCATCAGGCCACCGTGGTGGCGGGCACCGAAACCGGCGACGCCGTCGAAGCGCGGATCGAGTTCGCGGCGGAGTTTCCGGCGACGGCCTTCCGCGATCTGGCCGGTTTCGAGCGGATCTGGCTGGTGTTCGTGTTTCATCGCAGCGAGGGCTGGAAGCCGGAAGTGCGGCCGCCGCGCGGCGGCGGCAAGCGCAGCGTGCTGGCCACCCGTTCGCCGCATCGGCCGAATGCGATCGGGCTGTCCGCGGTCGAACTGATCGGGGTGGATGAGCGCGCGCTGCGCGTGCGCGGCATGGACCTGCTCGACGGCACGCCGATTCTCGACATCAAGCCGTACGTGCCCTATGCGGATGCATTTCCCACCGCGCGCGCCGGCTGGATCGACGCGATCGACGCGGCGCAGGGGGTGCACTCCGCGCCGGGGCCGCGACGCCCGCGGCGCAAGCCCGCGGGATGACCTGTACCTCTGCGCCTACAGCCGGCCCATCAGAAACAGCACCAGCAGGATCAGCAGGATCAGGCCGACGCCGCCGCTGGGGGCGTAGCCCCACGAGCGCGAGTGCGGCCAGGTGGGCAGGCCGCCGATCAG
>JAJXTX010000076.1 GCA_021783385.1 Pseudomonadota bacterium | reverse complement strand
TCGACCTGGCCGCGCGCGCGCGCGGGCTGCACCTGCTGGTCTCCAGCTCGCACGACAGCGCCGAGGATGCGGCCGCGGCGCTGCGCGCGATGCAGGGTCGGGTCGATGGCATGCTGATTCTGTCCGCACATGTGGATGCGGCGTTCCTGCAGACGAACCTGCCCAAGTCGCTGCCCGCCGTGCTGCTCAACAGCGCAGTCACCAGCCCGGGCTATGCGGTGCTCAATGTCGACAATTACGCCGGCGCCTATGCAATGGTGCAGCATCTGCTCGGCGCAGGCCATGCGAGCGTGGCGCTGATCGCCGGCCCGGGCGGCAACTTCGACGCGCAGCAGCGCGACAGCGGCTACCGCGCGGCGATGGCGAAACACGCGCCGCAGGCGCCGATCACCGTGTTGGCCGGCGATTTCAGCGAAGAATCGGGCTACCGCGCCGGCCGCGAAGTGCTGGCGCTGCGGCCGCGGCCGCGCGCGGTGTTCGCCGCCAACGACATGATGGCGGTGGGCTGCCTCGCCGCTTTCAAGGAGGCCGGCGTGCGCGTACCGCAGGACATCGCGCTGGCCGGTTTCGATGACATCCCGATCGCCCGCTACGTCACGCCGCCGCTGAGCACGGTGCGCGTGAACATCGCCGAGCTTGGCCGCAGCGCGCTAGAACGGTTGGCCGCGTTGCTGGAAAGCACCGAATCGCCGCCAGCCCATGCCGACACGCTGGGCTGCGAGATCGTGATCCGCGAAAGCTGCGGTGCCAGCCGCATCAATACATCCAGCCGGAACACTCACAGCACGTCACATCCGTAGATCTTCCCGGGGAGGGGCAACATGAAAACGTCACTGCACTTCAAAAAGAAATTGCTGGCCAGCCTGATCACCGCATCGGTGGTCGCGCTTGCGGTCGGCACACCGTCCATGTCGATTGCTGCGAGCGCCGATGCCACCCTGCGTGGCCATGCCGCTCCCAGCGCGGTGGTGACCGCCAAGGAAATTGCCACCGGCGCCGTGCGCCGCACCAAGGCCAGCAGCGATGGCAGCTACGCCCTCGTGGGCCTGCCGCCAGGCACCTATGAGGTGGACGCCGGCCCGGGCACGGCGCAAACGGTCACGCTGAGCGTGGCTTCCACCGGCACCCTTGACCTGACCAAGGCGCCCTCGGCCGCCAACGCCACCAACCTCAACGCGGTAACGGTCTCCGCCACCACTTTGCAGGACGTCAAGACGTCCGAAGTGGGCACCCAAGTGTCATTGCGCCAGATTGACACGACGCCCGAGGCATCGCGCAACTTCCTCGAATTCGCCGACACCGTGCCGGGCATGGTGTTTACACGCAACGCAGACGGCACCACCAGCCTGCGCTCCGGCGCCCAGGCGAGCAGCGCGATCAATGTGTACATCGACGGTGTGGGCCAGAAGAACTACGTGCTGCCTGGCGGCGTGACCGGGCAGACTGCAAGCCAGGGCAACCCGTTCCCGCAGCTGGCAATCGGCGAGTACAAGGTCATCACCTCCAACTACAAGGCGGAGTACGACCAGATATCCAGCGCCGCTGTGGTCGCCGACACCAAGTCCGGCACCAACACATTCCACGGCGACGTGTTTGGTGATTTCACCAACACGACAATGCGTGCAGAAACCCCCTCTGAGGCGGCCAATCACAAGAAAAGCCCCTCCCACGAAAAGGACTACGGCTTCGACCTGGGTGGCCCGATCATCCAGGACATGGCGCATTTCTTCATCGCCTACGAAGGCAAGGAGTTCGATACCCCGACCACGGTGGTGCCGGGCGGCCAAACCCTCTATTGGAGCCAGTTGCCGGCCAGCGCCCAGGCGCAATTCGGACCGGCCAGTCTGCCCTTCAAGGAAAACGACTGGTTCGGCAAGATCGACTTCGAACCGACCGACCGCGACCGCTTTGAAGTGAGCGGCCATTACCGCGACGAGACATCGATCGGCGGTTTTGGGGGCATCGCCACAGCATCGGCCGCGCTCAACACGATCAATACCGACAAACGCTTTGACATCCGCTGGGATCACAGCACGGACAGCTGGTTCAATCGCCTGCAGGCCACCTACGAGGATGCTTTCTTCACACCGACCCCGGTAACCAAGGGCGCCGGTGCGGCCTACACGGTGGCCGGCAACCAGAACCAGACGATACTGATCACCGGCAATTCACCGCTGGCCCAGCAGAACAAGGGCCAGCAAGGGCCGGCGCTGCAGGACGACCTGACCTTCAACGACTTTGAATGGCATGGTGACCACGTCATCAAGATGGGCGTCAAGTACAAGGCAGTAAAACTCACCGCGCTGGATGCCGGTGATACCAATGCGCTCTACAAATATGCCGTCAGCCCAGCCAACGGTACGGAAGCGATCCCGTATCAGGTGCAGTTCGGTTCACCGACACCGGGACAAAGTCCGGTGGCCGTCAGCTCGGACAAGCAGTTCGGCACCTATATCCAGGATGACTGGGCGGTCAACGACCATCTGACGCTGAACCTCGGCGTGCGCTGGGACTACGAAGAGACCCCGTCGTATCTCAACTACGTCACCCCGGCCAACGTGGTCGCGGCACTCAACAGCCAGGCTCCCGGTGCACCCGCGGGCACGACGTATGCGCAAACGCTGGCATTGGGCGGTGTCAATGTAAACGATTACATCAGTACCGGGCACAATCGCCACGCGCCTAAAAACGAGTTTCAACCGCGCCTTGGCTTCTCCTACGACATCAACGGGGACGAGGCGCACGTGATCTTCGGTGGCATCGGCCGCTCCTACGATCGCAACCTGTACGAGTCGCTGCAGGTCGAGCAGACCAAATCGGTGCTGTCGCAGCCCACGATTCTTTTCAACACGCCACTCCAGCCGTGCACCCCGGGCCCAAGCTGTCTGGCATGGGACCCGAAGTACCTGTCGATCAGCGCACTGCAAGCGCTGGTCGCCGGTACGAACACCGGCAAGGAAGTTGATCTGGTCAACAACAACATCAAGGCGCCGTACTCCGACCAGTTCAGCATCGGCATGCGCAACAAGGTCGGCGACTGGAACACCAGCGCCGCGGTGGCTGTTGTCAGAAGCCATGACGGCCTCGTCTACACGCTCGGCAACCGCTACCCCGACGGCGCGTTCTGGAAGAACGGCAGCCAGCCCTGGGGCAATGGCGTGCCCGGCTTCGGCTCCTTGATCATCGGCAACAATGGTTTGCAAACCCGGACCACTCAGCTGCTGCTGTCGGCCGAAAAGCCCTACACCAAGGAATCGCATTGGGGCGCCACCATCGCCTACACCTACACCCACTCGCGTCAGAACCACAACAACGGCGACCCGACCGATCAGTATGCGTTCGACTACGCGACGGTCGGCAACTATCCGTTCATCAGTTCGGCCGTGGCCAAGCAACGCCTCGTGATGACCGGCAATCTGGATGGCCCCTGGGGCTTCGTGTTCGGCGGCAAGTTGACTCTGGCCACCCCCGTGCCGGATGTCGCCATGGCCTTCTATGGTGCCCCGGCGACCAACCAGGACAGCGGCGCGACCAATGGCGCCGGCGGCCGCCCCGTAGCGATCGTGCCACCTGGCAACGGTCGATTCCTGATCGGCGGCAAGATCTTTGGTTACCGGGATCTGGACTTGCAGGCGACCAAGAACTTCAAGGTCTACGGCAACCTCAATGCCTATTTCCGGATTGACCTGATCAACGTGTTCAACTGGCACAACCTGGTCGACTACCAGACAAACTTCGGCTCAGGCGGAGTCTATAACCCGCAGGTAACGTATTACCCCACGGGAAACATCACCGGCTATCCACGTACGCTGAGGATGTCGCTGGGCATGAACTTCTAGGCTCGCGCTTGCTGGCCGAAAGCGGCAGGGATATACAGGCTTCACGCAAAGCCCGCGTCCCGCGGGCTTTGTTTTTCAGAGCGGCAGGTCCCTTGCAGAAACAGGTTTTCCATGAGTGATCCACGCATCAGGCACATCGTCATCGTCGGCGGCGGCACCGCCGGATGGATGGCTGCAGCGGCGTTCGCCAAGGTGCTCGGCCGCGACTATGCGATCCGGCTGGTGGAATCGGAGGAGATCGGCACCGTCGGCGTCGGCGAGGCGACCGTGCCGCACCTGAAGCTGTTCAACAATCTGCTGGAAATCGATGAGATCGAATTCATCCGGCAGACGCAAAGCACCTTCAAGCTCGGCATCCAGTTCAACGACTGGGGGCAGCTGGGCGATTCCTATATCCACGGCTTCGGCAGCATCGGCCACGACGTGAGCCTGCTGCCGTTCCACCAGTTCTGGATCAAGGCGCGGCAGCAGGGCAAGGCGCAGGACATCGGCGCGTACTCGCTCAACACGGTGGCCGCGCCGCGCGGCCGCTTCATGACCTCGGCCAGCGATGTGCCGGCGACGTCGCCGCTGGCCAACATCGCCTACGCCTACCACTTCGACGCCGGCCGCTATGCGGCCTACCTGCGTCGTTACGCCGAGCAGCGCGGCGTGGTGCGCACCGAGGGGCGGATCGCGCAGACGCTGCTGCGCGATCACGACGGTTTCGTCGAGGCGATCGTGCTGGACAGCGGTGAACGCATCGACGGCGAGCTGTTCATCGACTGCTCGGGTTTTCGCGGCCTGCTGATCGAGCAGGCGCTGCACACCGGCTACACCGACTTCACCCACTGGCTGCCGTGCGACCGCGCGCTGGCCGTGCCGTGCGAAAAGGTCGGGCCGCCGACGCCGTATACGCGCTCCACCGCCCGCGCCGCGGGCTGGCAGTGGCGCATTCCGCTGCAGCACCGCACCGGCAACGGCTACGTATATTGCAGCGCACACCTCAGCGACGACGAGGCGGCGGCCACGCTGCTGGCAAATCTCGACGGCCAGCCGCTGGGCGACCCGCGCCCGCTGCGCTTCACCACCGGCATGCGCAAGAAATTCTGGAACCGCAATGTGGTGGCGCTGGGACTGGCCAGCGGCTTTATGGAGCCGCTGGAATCGACCAGCATCTATCTGATCCAGTCGGGCATCGCGCGGCTGCTGAACCTGTTTCCGCAGCGCGATTTCAGCCCGGTGCTGAGCGACCGCTACAACGCACAGTCGGTGTTCGAGTTCGAGCGCATCCGCGATTTCCTGATCCTGCACTACCACGCGACCCGACGCGACGACACGCCGTTCTGGAACAACTGCCGGCACATGTCGATTCCGCCATCGTTGCAGGAGAACATCCGGCTGTTCCGCGACAGCGGCCGCTTCTTCCGCGACGCCGAGGAGATGTTTGCCAGCGTCAGCTGGGTGCAGGTGATGCTGGGCCAGGGGATCGTGCCGCGCGGCTACCATCCGCTGGTGGATCAGATGCCGGACCGCGAGCTGCATGCGTTCATCGCCAGCGTCGGCAACGTGGTGGCCGGCTGCGTGGAGGCGATGCCGCCGCATCAGGCGTTCATCGACCGCTACTGCGCCGCCGCCCCGGTGGCCGTGTAATCACTCCAACCACGGCTGATCGAAATTCTGCCATGGCGTCGCACTCACCACCGCAAGAACGGGTCGCTTGAGCATGATGTCCTCCTTTTACCGAACGCTGCGCAGCGGCCTTTTTTCGGCCCTGCTGGTGCTTGGCACCAGCGCGCTCGCGCCGGTCGCCGCGAAGGCGCCCGCATACGGCTACACCGCCCTGTCCGTCGAGCAACGGGCGCTGGTCGACGATCTGGAAAGGCGCACTTTCGAGTGGTTCTGGCGCAGCGCCGATCCGAAAACCGGGCTGGTGCCGGACTCGTATCCCGGCCACGCGTTCTCCAGCATTGCCGCGGTGGGTTTCGGCCTCACCGCCTACGGCGTCGGCGTCGAGCGCGGCTACATCACACGCCAGCAGGCGGTGCAGCGCACGCTGACCACGCTGCGCTTTTTCAAGAACGCGCCGCAGAACGACAGCGAGGACGAGGCCAGCGGCTACCACGGTTTCTACTATCACTTTCTTGACATGCAGACCGGCAAGCGGGCGAGGCGCTATGTCGAAGTGTCCAGCGTCGATACCACCCTGTTGCTCGGCGGCGTGCTGTTCGCGGAGTCCTATTATGACCGCGACACGCCGCAGGAAAGGGAGATCCGCCAGCTCGCCGACGCGATCTACCGCCGCGTGGACTGGCCGTGGATGCAGCCGCGCGCGCCGCTGATCAGCATGGGCTGGACGCCCGGCGGCAAGTTCATCCCGGCCGACTGGAAGGGTTACAACGAAGGCATGCTGGTCTACATCCTGGCGCTCGGTTCGCCGACCCATCCGGTGCAGCCGGATGCGTGGAAAGCCTGGCTCGCCACCAACCACCTCCACTGGGGCAGCTTCGAGGGGCAGACCTTTCTCAACTTCGCGCCGCTGTTCGGCCATCAGTACAGCGAGACCTGGGTGGACTTCCGCGGCATCCGTGACGCGTGGAGCCGCCAGCACGGCCTGGACTATTTCGAGAACAGCCGCCGTGCCACCTTGAGCCAGCGCAGCTACGCCATCGCCAATCCCGGCCACTGGACCGGCTACGGCAGGAATGTGTGGGGGCTGACCGCCAGCAACGGGCCGGGCCATGTCGTGCTGCAGGGCAACGGCGGTACGCGCAGGTTCTACGGTTACACCGCGCGCGGCGCCGGCCTGGATGACATTACCGACGACGGCACCATCGCGCCCACCGCTGCGGGCGGCTCGATCGCGTTCGCGCCGGAGATCGTCATTCCCGCGCTGGAGGCGATGAAGCGCCGCTACGGGAAATACATCTACAACCAGTACGGCTTCGTCGATGCGTTCAACCTCAGCTTCCACGACACCGCCAGACGTTTGCGCACCGGCCGCGTGGTGCCCGGCGTGGGCTGGGTCGACAGCGTGCAGCTGGGCATCGACCAGGGCCCGATCGTGCTGATGATCGAGAACTGGCGCAGCGGCTTCGTGTGGAAGGTGATGCGCAAGAACCCCTACATTCGCAAGGGTCTTCAGCGTGCCGGCTTCACCGGCGGCTGGCTTGCCGCGAAGCCCGCGCCGCCGTGAAACCGCGCCGACCGCAGCCGCAGTCCGCCGCCGGGCGCCGGAGGTCGTGCCGGCGGCTGGCGCTTGCCGCACTAGCGCTCGGCTGCAGCCTGCTCGGCGGTTGTGGCAAGACGAGCAATGGCAGCCAGACGCTGACCTTCTGGACCTTCGGTCCCGAAGGCGAAGTGATGCAGCAACTGTTGCCGGCGTTCGAGCGCACGCATCCGGACATCCATGTGAAGCTGCAGCAGCTTCCGCTGAGCGCGGCGCACCAGAAGCTGCTCACCGCTTTCGCCGGCGGCTCCACGCCCGACCTGTGCCAGCTGGGCAATACCTGGATACCGGAGCTGGTGGCATTGCACGCATTGGCACCGCTGCAGCCCTACGTCGATCATTCAAGCGTGGTGCAGCCGCAGGACTACTTCGCCAACATCTGGGCCACCAATGTCATCGACGGTACGTTATACGGCGTGCCGTGGTACGTGGACACGCGGCTGCTGTTCTACCGCAGCGACCTGTTGAAAAAGGCCGGCTTCGACGCGCCGCCCGTCACCTGGGCGCAGTGGCGCACGATGCTGGCCGCGCTGAGCGATCCGGCACAGCATCGCTACGGCGTCCTGCTGCCCACCAACGAGTACGAGCAGCTGATGTCGCTGGCGCTGCAGCAGCCCGACCCGCTGCTGCGCGATGGCGGACGGTACGGCAACTTCGAGAGCGCCGGCTTCAAGCGCGCGCTGACCTTCTACGTGGACACCTTCCGGCTGCAGCAGGCACCGGCGATCACCAACGTGGAGGCGGGCAATCCGTGGGAGGAGTTCGGCCGCGGCGTGTATGCGTTCTATTTGTCCGGGCCGTGGAACATCGGCGAGTTCCGCGCGCGCCTGCCGGCGTCGGAGCAGGCCGACTGGTCCACCGCGCCGCTGCCCGGGCCGGAGCGCGCGGGCGTCGGCGTGGCCGGCGGCTCCAGCCTGGTGATCTTCCGCGCCTCGCAGCACAAGGCGGCGGCCTGGGCGCTGATCGAATACCTGTCACTGCCGACGGTGCAGCAGCGCTTGTACGGCCTGGTAGGCGACATGCCGCCGCGACGCAGCTCGTGGGAAGGCGGCGCGCTGCGCGACGACCCCAAGGCGCGCGCGTTCCGCGAGCAGCTGGAACACGTGCGGCCGACGCCCGCTGTGCCGGAGTGGGAGCGCATCGCCAACGCCATGCAGCTGCAGGCGGCGCGCGCCATCGCCGGCGAGCTGACGATCGATCAGGCCGCCGCCGAAATGGATCGCCAGGCCGACCGCATCCTGGAAAAGCGCCGCTGGATGCTCGATCGCGCGACACGCGCGCGCCCGGCGGCGCGATGAACGCGCCGCGCACCGCGTGGCTGTTTCTGACGCCGGCGCTGCTGGTGCTCGGCGTGTTCTTCCTGCTGCCGGTGATCGGTGCGCTGGGGCTCAGCCTCACCGACTACGACCTGTACGCGCTGGCGGACATCCATAACCTGCGTTTCGTGGCGTTGCACAACTATGGGGCGCTGCTGCAGCGGCCGCTGTTCTGGTCGGCGCTGGGGCACACGGTATATTTCGTCGCGGTCGGCGTGCCGCTGTCGATGGTCACCTCGCTGGGCGCGGCACTGCTGCTGAACTCGCCGCTGGCGCGCTGCAAGCCGTTCTTCCGTACCGCGCTGTTCGCGCCGGTGGTGACCACCGTGGTGGCGGTGGCGGTGATCTGGCGCTACCTGTTCAACACCCGGTACGGCATCGCGAACTTTGTGCTCGGCCATCTGGGCCTCCATCCGATCGACTGGTTGGGCGACCCGCACTGGGCGATGCCGGCGATCATCCTGTTCGCGGTGTGGAAGAACTTCGGCTACAACATGATCATCTTCCTGGCCGGGCTGCAGGCGATTCCGCCGGAGCTGTACGAGGCGGCACGCATCGACGGCGCCTCGGCGTGGCGGCAGCTGCGCCACATCACCCTGCCGCTGCTCGCGCCTACGCTGCTGATGGTGAGCATTCTCACGGTGGCCGGGTATTTCCAGCTGTTTGCCGAACCCTACGTGATGACCGAGGGCGGTCCGCTGCAGAGCACTACCAGCGTGCTCTACCTGATGTATGACGAAGGCTTCCAGTGGTGGAACCTCGGCGAGGCGTCGGCGGTGGCATTTCTGCTGTTCGTGATTATGTTCGCGGTGACGGCGGTGATGCTGCGGCTGGCGCGCCGCAGCGCATCGTTCGAGGGTGATGCCGCATGAGCCCGCGACTGGCCAGGGCGCTGATCCACGGGCTGCTGATCGGCGGCACGCTGGTGGCGCTGTTTCCGCTGCTGTGGATGCTGTCGGTGTCGTTCATGCCGCCGGGCGCGGCCAGCGCGCTGCCGCCACCACTGTGGCCGGCGCACGCCACACTGGGCAATTACCGCCTGCTGTTCCTGCGCGCCGGCATGGGGCGCTATCTGCTCAACAGCCTGCTGGTGGCAAGCGCGATCACGCTGCTGTCGCTGGCGTGCAACCTGATGGCCGGCTACGCCTTCGCCAAGCTGCGCTTCGCGGGGCGCGAGCGGTTGTTCAGGGCGCTGCTCGGCGCGCTGGTGATCCCCGCCCAGGTGGCGATGCTGCCGTTGTTTCTGCTGCTGAAGACGATCGGGCTGGTCGACAGCTATGCCGGCGTGATCATGCCGGCGATGGCCAGCGTGTTCGGCATCTTCCTGGTGCGCCAGTACGCCCGCGGCATTCCCGACGAGTTGCTGGAGGCGGCGCGCCTCGACGGCGCCGGCGAGTGGCGCATCTTCAGCCAGATCGTGCTGCCGCTGCTGAAGCCGGTGATGGTGACGCTGGCGATCTTCAGCTTTCTGGCGGCATGGAACGACTTCATGTGGCCGCTGATCGTGCTGACCGGTCAGGGCCATTACACGCTGCCGCTCGGGCTGGCTTCGCTGGCGCGCGAGCACGCGCAGGATACCGAGCTGATGATGGCCGGTTCGGTCATCACCGTGCTGCCGGTGCTGCTGCTGTTTCTGGCGATGCAGCGCTATTACCTGGAGGGGCTGCTGCTGGGGAGCGTGAAGGGGTGAGCGGGGTGTCGGCGTCGCGCTGCGGATTTTGCAGCGAGCAGCTTCGATGAGCTTGCCCGCAAGCACCGACCCCTCACACCAGCCCTCTCCCTGCAGAGGAGAGCGAGGAAAACGCTAGAACTTGCCCGCGCGGAAGTCGGCGATGGCTTCATGGATCTGTTCGGGCGTGTTCATCACGAACGGCCCGTAGCGCGCCACCGGTTCGTTCAGCGGGCGACCCGCCACCAGCAACAGGCGCGACGGCTGGTCGGTGCCACCGAGCTGCAGGTACTGACCGTCAGAGAGCACGCCCAGCTCGCTGCGCAACAGCCTTTCGCCGCCGACCAGCGCGGCCTCGCCGTCGAACACGTAGGTAAAGCCGTGATGACCGGGCGGTAGCTCCAGCGTCAGCGCGGCACCCGGCTGCAGGCTGACATCGAGGTAGACCGGCGCCGTCGGTATGCCTTCGACCGGACCGACCGCGCCGGTCAGTTCACCAGCCAGCACGCGCACTTCCACGCCCGCGGCCGGATGCACCACCGGGATGCGCCCGGGCGCGATGTCCTGATAGCGCGGCGCAGTCATCTTCTGCGCCGCCGGCAGGTTCACCCACAGCTGGAAGCCCCACATCAGGCCAGCCTCCTGCTGCGGCA
>JAJXTX010000075.1 GCA_021783385.1 Pseudomonadota bacterium | reverse complement strand
GCGATGGTGGTGTACTGACGGTTGAGGTAGGCGCGGGCACCTTCCTGGATCGCTGCAGCAATCTCCTGCATCCGTGCGTTGCCCGGCGACTGCGCCAGGATCCAGCGCGCGGAAAACGCGCCATACAGAATCGCCACTACCGCGCACGCCAGAACGATCCACCAGCCATACTGCTGCAGCATCGGAGCCTCCCCATGATGAGTTGTGAGCGGCCGTCCGGAACGGGCGGTCTGCGGGAGTATAGGCAGACGGGGCAGGCTGCGCTGTTGTGCGGCGCAACGGATCGGCCCGGGCCGGCCGCGTCTGGCGAAATGAAAAGGCCATGCACGGGTGCATGGCCTTTGTTGTGTGCCGAAGCGGGATGCCTCAGTGGCTGGCGATGTCCAGGATGATGCCGGTGGTGATCGCCACCAGCAGCAGGTCGTTGTTGTCGTCGCGCACCCAGTGGTAGCCGCGCGGTGGTGGACGCAGGCGGTAGTAGCGGTAGTCCCTCACCACGTAACTCGGACCGTAGTAACGATGGCCGCGTTCCCAGTGATGTCCCCCGTCGTGGTGGCGCCAGCGATCGTCGCCGTCACCGTAGTGCCGCTCGTCACGGTGGCCGCGCTCGTCGCCGCGGCCGCGATCGCCATGGCCGCGTCCATGCCCTTCGTCGTGGCCATTGTGGTCGTGATCCTCATGATCCTGCGGCGCGGGCGCGGCGAGCGCCAGGCTGGTGCTGGCAAGCAGGCAGGCGGCGAACAAGAGTCGGCTGACGCGTTTCATGACGGTGTCCTCCCGGTATGCGGCGGCCGCGCGATTGCGGTCGACGGCAATGTGCTTGCAGCGTAAGAAGCCATCGCTGAACGCCGTGCTGGCAAGCGCTGCCGGGCTTCAGGTCGGACTCAGTCAGCCTGCGGCTCGGCCGGCACTCAGTGCCGCGGCGGGAACTCGGCCAGCTTCGGCGCCAGCGCGACATTCCTGAGCTGCACATAGCGCGGTAGCCCGTTATTGCCGTAGGGCAGCGGCGCCTGTCCGTGGATCAGCGGCGCAAGATAACGCCGGGCGGCAGCGGTGATGGCGTAGCCGTCGCGGCTGATGAAATTCTTCGGCATCTTCTTTTCGCGGTTGGCGATCTTCGCCAGCGCCGCCGGTTCCACCTTCCAGCGATAGGGCGCGTCGGAGGTGCGCACGATCACCGGCATCACCGCGTTCATGCCGGCCAGTGCGTACTCGACAGCCGCCTCACCCACCGCATAGGCCTGCTCGGCATCGACCTGCGAAGCGGCATGCCGCGCCGAGCGCTGCAGGTAATCGGGCAGCGCCCAGTGATACTTGTAGCCGAGCCTTTCTTTCACCAGCGCCGCCAGCACCGGCGCCACGCCGCCGAGCTGGGCGTGGCCGAACGCATCGCGCGTGCCGGCTTCGGCCAGGAACTGCCCGGCCGCGTTGCGCGTACCCTCGGAGGCGACCACGGTGCACCAGCCGACGCGCTCCACGGTGGCCTTGACCCTGGCCAGGAAAGCCGCCTCGTCGAAGGTGACCTCGGGAAACAGGATGATGTGCGGCGCGGCATCGGCACTGTCGCCGGCCAACCCGGCCGCGGCCGCGATCCAGCCGGCGTGGCGACCCATCACTTCGAGGATGAACACCTTGGTCGAAGTCTCGGCCATCGAGGCCACGTCGAGGCTGGCTTCCAGCGTGGAGATCGCGGTGTACTTGGCGACCGAGCCGAAGCCGGGGCAGCAGTCGGTCACTGCCAGGTCGTTGTCCACCGTCTTGGGTACACCGACGCAGCGGATGTCATAGCCCATTGCCTTGCCCAGCTGCGAAATCTTCAGCGCGGTGTCCGCCGAGTCGTTGCCGCCGTTGTAGAGAAACCAGCGGATGTCGTGTGCACGGAACACCTCGATCAGCCGCGCATACTCGGCGTGACTCTCCTCCAGCGACTTCAGCTTGTAGCGACACGAGCCGAACGCGCCGCCCGGGGTGTGGCGCAGCGCGGTGATCGACGCCTTCGACTCCTTCGAGGTGTCGATCAGCTGCTCGCGCAGCGCGCCGAGGATGCCGTTGCGCGCCGCGTACACCTTCACACCGCGGGCGCGGGCCGCCTCGATCACGCCGGCAGCGGTGGCGTTGATTACCGCAGTGACACCGCCAGACTGGGCGTACAGCAGGTTGCCGGTGGCGGCGGGCAGGCGAGGGGTCGGGCTCATGGGCATCCTCAGGTCGGGCGATGACGGGTGGGTGATCGGGGGCAGATCTTTTTGCGACAGACACTTGGCCGGTTGCAGCTGGCGTCTGCGTTTGACGGCACCGGGTGCAGCGGCTAATTTGACAGTCAATTCTTGGAATCCGGCAGGCAGCTGCAGTGTGCGGCAGCCCGCCCAACTTGTGGAGCATTATGCGACTGGTCCTACTTGGTGCACCCGGTTCGGGCAAAGGTACGCAGGCATCCCGGCTGAAGGCCGCGCTGGGCGTACCGCATATCTCGACCGGCGACATGCTGCGCGCCGCAGTGGCCGCCGGCAGCGCGATGGGACGCAAGGCCAAGGCCGTGATGGATGCCGGTCAGCTGGTTTCCGACGACATCCTGCTCGGCATGCTGGAGGAGCGCCTGGCACAGCCCGATGCGACAGGCGGCTTCATCCTGGACGGCTATCCGCGCAATCTGGCCCAGGCCGCTGCGCTCGACCAGCTGCTGACGAAGCTGGGCCAGCCGCTCGATGCGGTGGTCAAGCTGGAGGTACCGAACGAGGCGATCATCAGCCGCTGCGAGATCCGCTTCACGGCCGAGGGCCGCGCCGACGACAACCCGGACACGGTGCGCAAGCGGCTGGCGATCTACGCCGAGCAGACCGCTCCGGTGGCGGATTTCTACGCGCGGCACGGCAAGCTGCAGGTGGTCGACGGCGTGGGCGAGCTGGCTGAGGTCACCGCGCGGATCAAGCGGGCGCTGCAGCACGAGTCGGCGGCCGCCGGCGGCTGACGCCAGCGCGGCCAGCTTTCTTCGGGGTGGCCCTCGGCGGCCCTGCACCGGTTTCGCGCACACGGGTCAGCCATGCGTCTGCATATCCTCGGTATCTGCGGCACCTTCATGGGCGGCCTGGCCGCGCTGGCGCGTGAGCTGGGGCTGGCGGTCGAAGGCTCCGACGCCAGCGTCTATCCGCCGATGAGCACCCAGCTGGAAGCCCTTGGCATTGCGCTGATGCCAGGCTATGCGGCGCAGCACCTGCAACCCTCGCCTGGCCGGCCGGCGCCGGATCTGGTGCTGGTGGGCAACGCGATGAGCCGCGGCAATCCGGCCGTGGAATACCTGCTCGACCAGCGCCTGCGCTACACCTCCGGCCCGCAGTGGCTGGGTGACACCGTGCTGGCCGGGCGCGACGTGCTGGCGGTGGCTGGCACTCACGGCAAGACCACCACCAGCAGCCTGCTGGCGCATCTGCTGGAGCAGGCCGGGCAGGCGCCGGGCTTTCTGATCGGTGGGGTGCCGGGCAATTTCGGCGTGTCGGCGCGGCTGGGCAACGGTGAGTCGTTTGTGATCGAGGCGGACGAGTACGACACCGCGTTCTTCGACAAGCGGTCGAAGTTCGTGCATTACCGCCCGCGCATCGCGGTCCTCAACAATCTCGAATACGACCACGCGGACATCTTTCCCGACGTGGCCGCGATCCAGCGCCAGTTCCATCATCTGGTGCGCACCGTGCCGGGCAACGGACGGCTGATCGTCAACGCACACGACGCGCGCCTGGCCGAGGTGCTGGCGATGGGCTGCTGGACGCCGGTGGAAACGTTCGGTATCGATCATGGTGACTGGCAGGCCAGCCTGATCGAGGCCGACGGCTCGGCGTTTGCGGTGCGCCGCGCTGGCGAGTGGCTCGGCGAGGTGCGCTGGTCGCTGCTCGGCCAGCACAGCGTGATGAACGCGCTCGCCGCCCTTGCGGCGGCGGCGGCGGCGGGCTGTGATCCGCGCGCGCTGCTGCCGGCGTTCACCAGCTTCGAGAGCGTCAAGCGGCGCATGGAGCTGGTCGGCGAGGTGAGCGGGGTGCGTGTTTATGACGACTTCGCCCATCATCCCACCGCGATTGCCACCACGCTGGCCGGGCTGCGCGCCAGGGTCGGCGCGGCGCGCATCCTGGTGGCGCTGGAACCGCGATCGAACTCGATGCGCCAGGGCGCGCACGCCGAGGCGCTGGCGCCTGCCCTGGTCGATGCCGATACGGTGGTGTTCCTGCAGCGGCCTGAGCTGCCGTGGGATGCCGCCCGGGTCACCGCGGCGCTGGGTGGCCGCGGCAGTGCGGTGCCCACGGTGGAAGCGCTGATCGACGCTTTGTGCGCCAGCGCGCAGCCCGGAGACCAGGTGATCTTCATGTCCAATGGCGGCTTCGAGGCGGCACCGCGGCGCTTCGTGCAGCGCCTGCGCCAGGCTTGAATCGGGCGTTGTCGCGGCGGCTGCACCGCACTGGCTACACTGCCGGCATGGCTGTCCCGTCCGCGCTGATCGAGCTGCCGCTGTTTCCGCTGGCCTGCGTGCTGTTTCCCGGCGGCCAGCTGCAGCTGCGCATCTTCGAGCCGCGCTATCTCGATCTCGTGCGCGAATGCACGCGGCAGGCAACCGGCTTTGGCGTGTGCCTGATCCTGGACGGCGACGAAACCGGCCTGCCCGCGCTGCCGGCAGCAATCGGCACCATCGCCCGGATCAGCGATTTTGACCGCGACGAGGATGGCCTGCTCGGTATCGTGGCCGAGGGCGGCCTGCGCTTCCGCGTGGTGCGCAGCCGGGTGCGCGCCAACGGCCTGCTGCGCGGCGAGGTCGAGGTGTGGCCGGCCGAGGCCGAACAGCCGGTGCCGGTGGAATTCGCCCTGCTGCAAAGCATTCTGGAGCGACTGATCGAGACGATGGCGCCGCACTGGCGGCACGCTCCACGCAGCGCCTATGACGACGCCAGCTGGCTGGGCTTCCGGCTGGCCGAGCTGTTGCCGCTGAGTCCGCCCGAGCAGCAGCACATGCTCGAACTGGAGGACCCGCTGCAACGGCTGGCAGAATTGCGCGACATTTTGCCGCGCTTCCAGAAGCCATGACGCGCCGGCACTCCCGCTGACGCTTTCGACGGAGCAGTTACCGATGGGCGACCTGACCGGCAAAACCCTGTTCATCACCGGTGCCTCGCGCGGCATCGGGCTGGCAATCGCGCTGCGCGCCGCCCGCGATGGTGCCAACATCGTGATCGCCGCCAAGAGCAGCGTGGCCAACCCGAAATTGCCCGGCACCATCCACACCGCCGCGGCAGCGGTCGAGGCGGCAGGCGGCAAGGCGCTGGCGCTGCAGGTCGATATCCGCGAGGAGAGCCAGGTACGCGCCGCCGCCGTGCAGGCTGCCGAGCATTTCGGCGGCATCGATATCGTGGTCAACAACGCCAGCGCGATCTGGCTGGCCGGCACCGCGGAGACGCCGGTGAAGCGCTACGACCTGATGCACCAGGTCAATACGCGCGGCACCTTCCTGGTCACCCAGAGCTGCCTGCCGTATCTGCGGCAGGCGGCCAATCCGCATGTGCTGATGCTGTCGCCACCGCCCAATCTCGACCCGAAGTGGTTCGCACCGCATACCGCCTACACCATCGCCAAGTACGGCATGAGCCTGTGCGTGCTGGGGATGAGCGCGGAGTTTGCCCCGCTCGGCATTGCGGTGAACGCGCTGTGGCCGCGCACGGTAATCGCTACCGCGGCAATCGGCATGATCGAAGGCGTGCAGCCGGAGCACTGCCGCAGACCCGACATCGTCGCCGATGCCGCGCATGCCATCCTCACGCGCCCCGCGGGCGGGTACAGCGGGCATTTCGCGATCGACGAGGAGGTCCTGCGCGAAGCCGGAGTCAGCGATTTCGATGCCTACGCCGTGCAGCCCGGTGCAGCGCTGCTGCCGGATCTTTTTCTCGACTGAGGCCCGCCACACAGCGGCGGGCGCCCGCAAGCGCGCAGCAAGTCCGATGCGTCCTGGTCGCGTGAACAGCGACGCGAAGGCATTTCGAAGAGCAGTCAGCTTGCCGAACCGCATTCCAAAGCTGTCGAGGATCGTGCAAGGCGGAGTGAGACGACTTACGATTCGCCGGCTGCCCGATCCGGGTTTCCCCAGCTCACGCCCGCCGGTGGCAAACCGGACGACCGCCGGAATCACCATGCCAGCCCACGACAGCCACCTGATCGATCTCGCCAAGCGCTACTGGCTGTCGGTGTACCAGCCGCGCGAGCTGGTGCTCGATCACGGCAAGGGCGCCCGGGTGTGGGACACGCAGGGGCGCGACTACATCGACTTCGGCGCGGGCATTGCGGTGAATGCGCTCGGCCATCAGGACCCGGATCTGCTGGCCGCGCTGACCACGCAGGCGCACAAGCTGTGGCACGCCAGCAACGTGTTCTACACCGAGCCGCCGCTGCGGCTGGCCGAGGAACTGGTGAACGCGTCGGGCTTCGCCGAGCGCGTATTCCTGTGCAACTCCGGTGCGGAAGCGAACGAGGCGGCGATCAAGCTGGTGCGCAAGTGGGCGGCGGCGCAGGGGCGACCACCGGAGCGACGCGTCATCGTCACTTTCCGCGGTTCGTTCCACGGCCGCACGCTGGCCACGGTCACCGCCACCGCGCAGCCGAAATACCAGGAAGGCTACGAACCGCTGCCGGGGGGCTTTCGCTACCTCGATTTCAACGATGCGCCGGCGCTGGAGGCTGCGTTTGCCGCTGGCGACATCGCCGCGGTGATGCTGGAGCCGGTGCAGGGCGAAGGCGGCGTGCTGCCGGCCGCGCCCGGTTTCATCGCGCGCGTGCGCGAGCTGTGCGATGCGCACGATGCGCTGCTGGTGCTGGACGAGATCCAGTGCGGCATGGGCCGCACCGGCACGCTGTTTGCGCATGTGCAGGATCAGGTGCAGCCGGACATCGTGACGCTGGCCAAGGCGCTCGGCTGCGGCTTTCCGATCGGCGCGATGCTGGCCGGCAGCAAGGTGGCGCAGGTGATGCAGTACGGCGCGCACGGCACCACCTTCGGCGGCAACCCGATGGCCGCCGCGGTGGCGCGCGTGGCGCTGGCCAAACTGGCCTCGCCAGCGGTGCTGGCGAACGTGCAGCGGCAGGCGCAGGCGCTGCGCGATGGTCTGGCCGCGATCAACCGCGAGCTCGACCTGTTTGCCGAAGTGCGCGGGCGCGGCCTGATGATTGGCGCGGTGCTGGCCGGGCGCTGCAAGGGCAAGGCTGGCAGCGTCCTCGACCATGCCGCCGCGCATGGCCTGTTGCTGTTGCAGGCCGGGCCGGACGTGCTGCGCTTCGTGCCGCCGCTGACCATCAGCGACACCGAACTGGCCGAGGGGCTGGCCCGCCTGCACGCGGCGTTGAGCCGTTTTGCGGCAGGCTGACATCCCCGCTCAGAAACTTTCGCCACACAGGAAACTTCCGATGAAATATCTGCACAGCATGGTGCGCGTGCGTGATCTCGACGCCTCGCTGCGTTTCTACTGCGACGGGCTTGGCTTGCGCGAGGTGCGTCGCAAGGAGGTGCCCGAGGGCAAGTACACGCTGGTGTTTCTTGCCGCTGCCGATAGCCCGGATGCCGAGATCGAGCTGACCTTCAACTGGGGTTCGCAGGAAGACTACGGTTCGGCGCGCAATTTCGGCCACCTCGCGTTTCGCGTGGAGAACATCTACGCCACCTGCGCGCGACTGCAGGCGCTCGGCTACACCATCCACCGGCCGCCGCGCGATGGCCACATGGCGTTCGTGCGCTCCCCCGATCTGATCTCGATCGAGCTGTTGCAGCACGGCCAGCTGCCGCCGCAGGAGCCGTGGCTGTCGATGCCCAACAGCGGCAGCTGGTGATTCAAGCCCTGGCTTCGCGCAGCGCCTCGCGCGCGGCCTCCAGCGTGTCGGCGAGATCCTGCGCGCTGTGCGCGCTGGACATGAAGCCAGCCTCGAACGCCGATGGCGCCAGATACACGCCGCGCTTGAGCATGCCGTGGAAGAAGCGGTTGAACATGGCGCTGTCGGCGGCGGTGGCCTGCGCGTAGGTGGATACCTTTCCCGCGCTGAAGAACAGTCCGAACATTCCGCCGACGCAGTTAGTGCTGAAGGGAACGCCCTCGGCGTCGGCCACCGCCTGCAGGCCGTCGCACAGCTGCTGCGTGCGCTCGGCGAGCTGCTGGTGGAAGCCCGGCGCCTGGATCAGCTCCAGCATGGCAAGCCCGGCGGCCATCGCCACCGGGTTGCCACTGAGGGTGCCGGCCTGGTAGATCGGACCGGCCGGAGCGATCTGATCCATCAGGTCGCGGCGTCCACCGTACGCACCCACCGGCATGCCGCCGCCGATGATCTTGCCGAAACAGGTCAGGTCCGGCTGCACGCCGTAGTGCGCCTGCGCGCCACCGAGCGCCACCCGAAAGCCGGTCATCACCTCATCGAAGATCAGCAGCACGCCATGCTGTGTGCACAGCTCACGCAGGGCCGGCAGATAGCCATCCAGCGGCGCAATGCAGTTCATGTTGCCGGCGACCGGCTCGATGATCAGGCCGGCGACCTGCGCGCCGTGCTCGGCAAACAGCGCGCGGGCCGCGGCGAGATCGTTGTAGGGCAGGGTGAGGGTGAGGTCGGCATTCGCCTTGGGCACTCCCGGCGAGGTCGGTACGCCGAACGTCAGCGCACCGGAGCCGGCCTTCACCAGAAAGCTGTCGCCATGGCCGTGATAGCAGCCCTCGAACTTCACGATCTTGCTGCGTCCGGTGGCGCCGCGCGCGAGACGGATCGCCGACATGGTCGCTTCGGTACCGGAGTTGACCATGCGCACCATCTCGACCGAGGGGATCAGTCGCGTGATCGTCTCGGCCATGACCACTTCTGCCGGACAGGGCGTGCCGAACGACAGGCCGTTACCTATCGCGCGTTCGACCGCTGCGCGCACCGCCGGATGGTTGTGCCCGGCAATCATCGGCCCCCACGAGCCCACATAATCTATATACCGCTTCCCCTCCACGTCCCACAGGTAGGCGCCATCGGCGCGCGCCGTGAAGAACGGCTCACCGCCCACCGACTTGAATGCGCGCACCGGCGAGTTCACGCCGCCCGGCATGTGTTTCAACGCGCGCTGGAAAAGATCGTGGTTGCTGGTCATCAAGGTGTTCCGGAAGGGGATGAGTAAAGATCGCTGATGCGTTGGGCCGCGTCGCGCACGTCGCTTGCGTCGAATACCGCCGAGATCGCAGCCAGATAGTCCGCGCCGGCCTCGATCAGCAAGCGGCCATTGTCCGGCGTGATGCCGCCAATCGCCACCCGCGGCACTCCCAGCGCGGCGCTTTGCCTCAGAAGGTCGAGCGGGGCGCGGGGTGCCAGCGGTTTGGTTCGCGAGTGAAAAAACGCACCGAAAGAGACATAGCTTGCGCCGGCGCGCACGGCCTCTTGCGCGGACTGCAGCGAATCGCGGCAGGACACCCCGATGATTGCCCGGTCTCCCAGCGCGGCGCGGGCGCTGCCGAGGCTTGCAACGTCGTCCAGATGCACGCCATCCGCACTCACGGCCAGCGCCAGCGCCACATCGGCGTCGATGATCAACGGCACGCCATGCGCCCGGCACAGCTGCCGCAGCGCGGTGGCTTCGTGCTGTCGTCGCGTTGAATCATCACTCTCGTCACGATATTGCAGCACGCGTGCGCCACCGGCCAGCGCCTGTGCCATGACCGCCGGCAAATCGGGGCGCGGCCCGTTCGTGATCGCATACAGGCCGCGGGTTGCCGGCAACAGCCAATGGTTCAAATCATCACCTCAATGAAGCGGATGGGAGAGCGAGCGTCTCGGCATGCTTTCGCAATGCCGGGCGAGTTGCGAGAATGTGCCATTCAATCTGTGATGAAAGAAGCCGCACCATGAGCCAGAGTTCCACCGAAACCAAGCCCTTGCGCAAGTGGATGTGCGTCGTCTGCGGCTACATCTACGATGAAGCCGTGGGTGTGCCAGACGAAGGCATCGTCGCCGGCACCCGCTGGGAAGACGTGCCGCAGACATGGACCTGCCCGGACTGCGGTACCACCAAGGATGATTTCGAGATGATCGAACTCGACTGATCAGCCTTCGGCTGCCCGGAAAAGTCCCGAATCGGTCATGGCATCGGCCGGTTCCTCTGTTCTGATGTCCTTGCGCACATCCGCGCGATCGCGCCGCAGGAGCATCCGATGCAGCAGTTCATTCCGTTCGAAGATGATTGGGCCGCGCTGGAAAAGCTGCGGCCAGAGGACCTTGTTCCCTATCGTGTCGGCCTGCTGGATGCACGCGTGGCCGCGGGTCAGCGCAGCGGCCCTGCCCTATCTTCGGTGTTCAGCAGCTGGCCTGCCCAGCGGCCCGCGGATGATCCTTGCCATTGAATCTGTGGGCACCGCTGTCCGGACAAATTCCTGCAGCATCCCTCCAGGTCGTTGGCTGTAACAATGCGACTGCGGGCGAAGATCTTTCGCCGGATCGTGTCGGGCCTCTTCCCAGATGATGGGCGTGGCGCTACACTTCATGCCCCTTCGGCGAAACGTCCTCTCGTGGCAGGGTGATGGTCGCCAGCAGCGCAAAGAAATTGTCTTGCAGCTGTTGACGGTCGGAAAAAACGATATAGAATGGGCGGCTCACCCGGGACGAAAGGTTCTGAGTGGCAACCGAGAAACAGGTTGCAAGTGATTGATCTTTGACAGTGTGCACAGGTGAATTGTGTGGGC